>JAHJFT010000034.1 GCA_018824325.1 Patescibacteria group bacterium | reverse complement strand
TGTAAATATACTCCACTTGCGCTTTTCTGATGTTGAAGCCGGCGGTGGTGGGCGCCTTGATGCCGAAATTGCAGGAGAATTCGGACATGAGCAAGCGCCCATTTTTCAAAACAAACACGTCGTAGGCCATCCAATGGAATTTCATTTTTTTGTTGAATTTTAGGCAAAAATCCAAGGCCCGTTTGGGGATGTCATGAAAAAAACCTTGAGCGCCCAGGCCGATATTGTGGCGCCAATCATGTTCGGCCTTTCGCCAATAAGCGCACGCCACCTTGTTGCCGATGACAATAACGCGCAAATCTTTTTCCACGGGCACGAATTCTTGGGCCAAAAAATAATCTTTCATCACGGCAAGATGATGTTTGAGACCGGCCGGACTGAATATTTTTTCAATCATCCGGCGCGCCTGTTTCTTATTGTCAATCTTGTGCACGTGAAACCCGCCATAGCCGTGCGCGTCTTTTAGGATAAACGGGTATTTTATTTTATCGGCAATATCAAACGCTTTTTGCTTTTGGCGCGTGACATATGTTTTCGCCGTGGGCACGCCGTACAAATTAAAAATATCATTTTGCTTGATTTTGTCATTATACGCGTAGTACATGTTCATGTCCGGAAAAATCGGTTTTTTAAAAATTGATTCAATGAAATGGACGCGGTCATGAATGACGCGATAATTTTCTTCTTTGGTGTCGGCATGCCACAGGTAGGCATCGGCTTTTTTAAAATTTTTCACCCAATTGGGCGTGTCAATGTCAAAAAGAAAAGCGTCCATGCCCAGCTCCCTGGCCGCGGCGCGGTAATACCGATGTTCTCCGTTGTAAGCCTGAGCAATGCCGAGCTTCATACTATTTTTTTAAATAATTTTTCATAACCGCGGGCCATGTCGGAATAAGTGTACTTTTGTTCCACGATTTTTCGACAATTTTCTCTTTTAATATTGTCAATTGATTTTATGGCCTTAGGAAGGCTGGGTTTGTTTTTCACGATAAAGCCGTTGCGACCGGATTTTATTATCTCTTGATAGCTAAAATGATTCCAAGCGATTACCGGCGTGCCCGAGGAAAGCGATTCCAAGATAGTGTTGGAAAATCCTTCATCTTGCTCGGACAGGGAAAAAATCGCTTTGGCGTTTTGAATAAGTTTTATTTTCTTTTCAAATTTACTTGGCTGGATTAAACCGAGATAGCTTACATTCTTGCCAAGATAAGGTTTTATTTCCTGATTAAAATATTCTTGGTCAACTTTTTTTCCGGCGATCTTAAGCCGGATGCCGAGACGACGCGCCGCCCAAACCGCCCGGTGCACGCCCTTGTCGCGCGAAATCCGGCTCAAGCACAAAAAATAATCTTTGGACTCGGCGTTGAATTTAAAGCTCTGAATATCGCAGCCGTTATAAACCACGGCTTTGAATTTTAAAAATTTTAATTTATTTTTGGGCGCGCCCGATACAGTGGAGTAATTTAAATTTTTATAAAACTTCAATAAATCCGCGGCCGTGGGCGGCAGGTTGGAAGTAATCAAAGTGTGGACAATCGGCTTTTTGCTGAAACGGTCAAAAATCACGGCCAGATGGTCGGTCTGACAATTGATGATGTCGCAATCTTGCGAGCGCTTGATAGCCTCGGAAATAAAGTAAAGACGTTTCTCAAGGCTGTAGGTGTATGGCTTTTTGCCAAAATCAATACTTGCGTCAAGCCGGCCCGGAATTTTTGAACCGGGCAGGGCGAAGATTTTTACCTTATGGCCCAGCTTCACGAGTTCGTCGGCCAGATGATACATTCTTTTGTTATAGCCGCCCGAAGTAAATTTTATAATGCCGGGCTGGGGAATGATGGAGATTTTCATATTAGTAAGTAGTTATAAGCTTTGGTCTTAAGTTAGGTCGGTAGTAAATAGTTATAGGCAATTGATCATATACTTTAGACTATGACTAAACCAAAGACTAAAACTAAAGACCATCTACCGATGTTTAATTGCGTATTTCATTATCTCTTTCCACGGCTAAAGAAGCGACTTGCGTTCCTCTCTATTAACAATAATGCAATGAGTTTTATCGCTTAGATAGCTCAAACGTCTTCCCAGCGCACTGGCAAAAATTTTCGGGTACTCTCTGTCTCCTGGCTTTACGCGAAGGTAATAGAGCGAATGTGAGCCATCTGGTTCGTCCTTGCCAAGGTGAGTGTATAGCGCAGAGTGTTCAAGCTCAGCTACGGCTTCCCCAAGCCGCTTCTTATCGAGTGGCAACCTCACATCATCGGGGACATAGTGTCCGTTTTGCCACACAAGTCGGGCAAGCTCTTCTTCCTTAATGAGCTTTTTTCTTGTGGGACGCAAAGGGTCTGTGCCGTAGCGAAAACGACAGATTATTAATTTAGGAAGATTAAGGTTTGGCATACATGATGATATGATTTACCGTTTTGTGTTTGGGTTTTCACATCCATTAAAGATTGACCGCATTTTTAATTTTTTATATTTGTTTTTTATTTTTGGTTTTTCATTTTTCATTTCTTCATACACTGATCTCCCTAATCACCCTTTTTTATAAGCTCAGAACAAACTTTTGCCGAGGTTTCTACCGATGTCTGACGGCATATTTCATTATCTCTTTCCACGGCTCATAGCCCAAGGCGCGCGCGCCGGCCACGCCGAAATTGCAGGAAAATTCAATCACATAGGGCGTCTTTCCTTGCACTAATATATCATAAGCCATCCAATGATAGCCCAATTTTTTTGAAATATCTTCGCAAAGGCGGGTGGCGCGCTTGGGAATATTTTTGTCGGTTACCGTGCTTTGGGGACCGACATGGTGTTTCCAATCCCCCGAACTGACACGCCAATACGCGCAATAGGTCTTATGGCCAATCACGATAACTCTCATGCTTCGCTCAAGGCCGGGAATGAATTTTTGCGCGTAGAACTTGCCTTGAAGGCCATGAAAGCCTTTGTTGGAAAAAATCTCATGGATCGCGTCGCGCGCCTGTTTTTTGGTTTTGATTAAATACACGGCTAAACCCGAGGAACTATGCGGGTCTTTGAGCACAAACGGGTATGAACAATTTGAAATAAAATGAAGCGCCTTTTCTTTGTTTTCCGCGTAAAACACAGCCGGCGTGGGAACGCCGAGCGCTTGAAAAATGTGCCACTGCTTTACTTTGTCGTTAAAAGTAAACACTTGGTTGAAGTCGGGAAAAATTTTGCGGCGCGAATATTTTTCAATAAAATAAACCGGGTCCAAAATCTTTTGCCGATAAAAAACGCCACGGTCGATTGACTGCCAAAAATACAAGTCAACTTTTTTGTCCAATTGATTTATGCTTTTCAGTGCGTCATCCGCGTAAATATCAAAAAGAATTGACTTGTGACCCAATTCTTTTATTATCCGGCAATATGATTTATTATATTGTTTGACGCTGACCAGCCCGACCGTACTCATCTTTTTTTGATTATTTTTTTATAAAGCGCTTCGTAGTCCCGGGCCATTTTTTCCACGGAAAAATATTTCTCGGCTCGGGCGCGGCAATCAGCGCGTTGAATGATGTTGATTTTTTTAAGGGCGCTAACCATTTGATCGCGCTTCTTCACGATAAATCCGGTTCTTTTGTCCACGACCAGTTCCCGATTTGAACCGCGATCAAAAGCGATCACCGGCGTGCCCGAGGCCATGGCTTCAAGAATGGTATTTGAGCAGGCTTCAAAATAATTTACCGGCTGGAGTACGGCTTGGGCCTCTCCGAGAAGCCGAACTTTGGACGCGAGCCCCACCTCTCCACGATAAATTACTCTTTTGCCGTCAATATAAGGTATAACTTTTTTCTTGAGAAAGTCCGCGTCTCGGTCAACCATTTTTCCGGCAATTATTAATTTTTTTCTCGCCCGCCGAGCCGCCCGAATCGCAATATCCACGCCCTTTTGCGGCGAGAGGCGGCCCAAGAATAGAACATAGTCTTTGGGCTTGGCGCTGTATCTGAAAATAGATAAATCCACGCCATTGTAAACATGGCCGCGCCAATTAAGAAACGCGAGATGCTTTCGTAGAGCTTTTGAGTTGGCGGAAAAATTCAAATTTTTTGATTTTTTCAAAAACTCCATTTCCTGAGCAAAAAATTCGCCATAGCGTATGGTTATGAGAACCGAGGTTTTGACGAGTGGCGCGAAAAAACAAGCCTTGTGCTCAACATGGCAATTGATGATATCAAATTCTTGATGGCGTTTAAATGCTTCTGAAATATTCATGTATTCGCGGATTTCCGAATAATTGCCGCGAAAAGGCTTGGGCTGGACCGCGATAAGCCGGGCGCGCGTTTTTGAATCTCGGGTCGCAAAAAGCGTGACCTTGTGCCCGCGCCGCACAAGCTCGTTAGCCAATTGACCGACCGAGGAACCGGTGCCGCCCATGGAATGCGGCGAGGTTGCTTCCCAAAGTTTTGACACTAAAGCGATTTTCATAGATTTATTTTTTTAACTTCAAACCTAGTTTTTGACCAATCTCCGAAAAATCAAAGGATTTAACGTTGACCTTTATCAAAGGCGCGCTCTTAAAATATCTACTCTTCTTACCAAGATGTCTATCGTGGGCAGAATTGATCTTTTGCGCTTCTTCTATAAATCCCCGCTCAAACTTCCTTGCCCTACTTCTTGTTCTTTGTCTGATTGTTTTGCTATCGGCTTTTAAATAAACTATTCTATCCGGCGCGGGCAGATATCTACTGGTTTGAAAAATTAATTTCTCTACTATTTGTCTTTCGTTTTTGTCCGACAGCATTGAATCTAGAAAAAATAAATTGGAAATCCAAAACGTGTCTAGCAGAACATCTTTTTCCGCGTTCCGTAATTTTAAGGCATCCAAATATTGACCAACGGACTGATTGTGAAAAAACAAAATGGTTTGTAGCCCATTAATTTTTTTACTAATATTCCGTTTTATAAATAACGGAAGATCACTTTCTTCGCCCTCAAGAAAAGCACTGACCTTATATCGCGTCTTGAGCCGTCTAATCAACGTACTTTTGCCTGAAGCCGGACCTCCTAATATGGCAATAATTTTTCCTTTCTTCATTTTGTATATTATTTTATTTTTATATTCTTGTATTTTTAAATTCCAATTCATCAAGATACTTCTCAACTCTTTTTAAAATAACCCCCATTCTAGCACGGCGGCCCAATTCAAAATAAAAAATCGCGGCTTTTAACCCGAAAAAGGCTTTGTAAAAATTTATCCGTTTTTCAAAATCCGGGCTAACCTTTATATTTGACGCGGCCGTATAAGACTTGAAAAAACGGTTTTGAAAGCCTTGAACGGTTTTGGCGTCGTAAAAAGGCGCGGCCATAATTTTTACCTGTTCTAAAAACGAACCCAAATCATAAGCCGAGTCAGCTAAGCCGGCGTTCTCAACGTCAATCAGGCCGAGCTTGGGACGCTGGTGATCGTGATTCAGCACGATCACGTTTTCCGGGTGAAGGTCGCCATGGACCAAAACTCTTTTTACGCTCTTGGCGCACACCTTTTTTTGGATTCGGGCGAGTTTTCGTTCGGCCGCGCTAATTCGAGCAAACAGATCGGGGTGGTGGAGCTCAATATCGCGCCGGATGCCGGTCGGGTCAAGCTCGTTAAGACTAACCTCGTGTTTTTTGAATATCTTGCCAGGCTGAAGCGCGTGCAATCGAGCGACGCATCGGCCCAATTCAGCGAATATAGGGCCGAGACGCTTTTTCTTTTTTTCAAAAAGGGCGTAAAGATTGGGTCCGTTAAGTTCTTTGTAAATTATCGCCTTGGTGCGGACGTCATAAAGAAGCGGCTCGGGCACGGCCAGTCTGGTGCGAGCGCGGCGTTCGCGTAAAAATTTCAGAATATAAAAAGATTTTTCCTTAATGCCGTTTGAATGACCCATGGCATAAAGGCCGATCGCCCTCCCCTTGCCCAACCTTACTTTAACCGCCAAAACAACGTGCTCAAACGCCGGGGTTAAGCGCACCTTGACCGGGTAAACCAAAATTTTTTGAATTTCTCTTGTCTTTAACGCCTTTTTCAAAAGATTTTCCAAATACGGTCGGCCCGTGATTAAGTGGGTTTTGAGACTATTTTTCGCCATACTCCCTCCAATGGGTTTGCCAAATTAATTTTTGCAATTTAAAATATTTTTTCTCGGCCAAGAGTTTTGTTTTGGCGGGAAGCCCCTCCAATGAACGAATTGCCCGGATGAGCTGGATCAAACCTTTTTCAATCTCGTCCGGATTCCAAGTTATGGGACAAAACGGGCTGGGCCGAGTACGCGAGCACCACCAAAAAGTGCATGAAGCGAGGCCGCGGTCAAGGTGCCATCTTGCCCAATAATAATTGGGGTCGCGCTCGTGCTTTTTAACGATTTTCATGACAAGATTGGCCATCTGCCAGAGAGCCTGGTGCAATTTATTTCTCGGGTCATTCCATAGACGGAAGGGAACGCCGGCCACAAGCTCTTGAGGCAATGTTTCCCATGAGGAACGGAACGGCTCAACCGATAACTTGCCCTCTCGCTCAAACAAAAAATCACTTACCTTTAAAATCTTTACCTGGCGCTTGGCCAAAAGCCTTTGTAAAAGTTTATCATAATCTTGATGCCAATGTCCGTAAAGCTCGCCATCGGTCGCCGAGACGGCGACCATGTCTTGCTCGGCTTTTTGCAGACGGTTAAAAAGAATCTGCGGCGGGAATGACTTGGAGAGTTCTCTTTCGCGGAATATTACCTCAAGGCCGGCGTGTCTAATGATGTATTTTTTTTGATTGTCAATTTTGCCCCTAACCTGTTTTTCATCCAAAATCAACCACTTAAATCCGAGTTGCCGGACAATCTTGGCCACTCTGGCGCCGTAAGCCATTTCCGGAAGAAAAAATCCCGTCGGCTTGTAGGCCGCGCCAAAAATTCTTTTATTTATCTCATCGTTCTTTTTAATCTGATGAATGATCTCGTGCTCGGGCAGAAGCGGGAGAATCGCATGGTAGGCGGCCGAACCGGTGAATTCTATTTGGCCGCGACGGGCCAGGCGCAAGAGACCATCAATCACTTTTTTATGGCCGCGCTCGACCAATTGCTCGGCCAGACAGGCGTTGATGTTCAGGGTAAAACTAAAACGCTTGCAGCGCGTGGCCAGAGCGATGAGCTCAAGATAGCTTTCGCGCGCCACCCGGTCCAATATTTCCGGAAACTGGGCCGGCGGCTGATAGATGTGAAGAAAATTCACCCAAGTAAGCTCGGGTTTATTTTTTGCCATTTTTTTCTTTTAATTTAATCGCGCTGCGGTAAAGAGTCACGTATTTTGTCGCTGGGATCGCCCAAGACGTACTCATTTGCATGACATGCCTGACCAGTTCTTTCCAATTTTCTTCATGCTCATACTCGGTTAAGGCCCGGGTTATGGCCACGAGAAAATCCTGGGCATTATATTTCTTGAATTCAAATCCGTTGCCCCGCCCGGTGCGCGGATTATAATCCGATATTGTATCGGATAACCCGCCGATATCGCGGGCAATGGGCACGGCGCCGTAACGCGAACTTTTCATCTGCACGAGCCCGCAGGGCTCAAAGCGCGAAGGCAAAAGAACCATGTCCGCGGCCGCGTAAAGACTGGTCTCGCGTTTTCTTTCAAACGGCGACCAGACCATTCGCTTGGCGTGCTCCTTGTGATATTTATTCAGAATGCTTATATATTTTTTATCCCCGTCCCCCATTATCACGAGCTGGAGATTCATCCGCATGAGCATGTCCAGAATCTGCGCCAACAAATCAAATCCTTTTTGTTCGGCCACGCGCGAGGTCATGACCAAAAGCGCGGCGCGCGGCTCTTGGCGCAGGCCGAAATGTTTTTGAATATAAGCTTTGTTGACCGCTTTGCGCTCCGGGCTCTTGAAACTAAAATTTTTGTGAAGCCCGGGATCGGTAACCGGATTATAATCAAAATAATCAATGCCGTTAATGATGCCGAAAAGCCGGTCGCTACGGTTGGAGAGAATGCGGTGCAGGTCCTGGCCAAAGCGGGGCGTCATGATTTCCTGGGCGTAAGACTCGGAAACCGTGGAAATGACATCGGCGTTTAAAATGCCGCGCTTGGCAAAATTAATATATTCCAGCCTGGGGTCGTCGAAGGCGGGTATTTTTTTTACGCCGAAATCTTTTCTGGCCAAAGGCACTTTCCACCAATCCATGCCCATTTGAAAAGCTAAATTATGGATGGTGAATATAGTGGCCGCCTTGCTTAAATATTGATTTTTGTCAAAACCCTTTTTAATAAGCTGGGGAATCATGCCGGTCTGCCAATCGTGGCATTGAATGATATCCGGCGCGAATTTTATGTGTATGAGAAGCTTGAGCGCGGCGATATTAAAAAGAAGAAAACGCGCGTTTTCGTGAGTCGAGCCGTAGAGAGCCTTTCTTCTTGAAAAATATTTTTCGTTTTCAATGAAATAAATGGGCAGACCCTCCATGAGCCAGCCTTGCCAAAAAATAACCTTGAGCGCATTGTCTTTATCTATCTTGATATTAATATCGTGGCCGATTTCTTTGAGATGGTATTTTTTCTTATCAAGAACTTGCCCGTAGAACGGGGTAATAACAATAACCTCGTGACCAAGGCGGCGCAGAGCCTTGGGAAGAGAGCGGACCACGTCGGCCAAGCCGCCGGTTTTGGAAAACGGATGAACCTCGGAGGCCACATGGACGATTTTTAGGGTTTTTTTAGCCATAACTTTAAAATCCTAAATTCTAAGCACAAAATCCAAAACAAATCCAAAATTCAAATGATCCAAATCAAAAACAAACCGATTGATTGTCCGAGATATTTTGTTTTGAATTTTGGATTTTGAACATTTGATATTGTTTTGGATTTAGATATTTGGATTTTGGAATTTCCGTGTCATTGCTCCACATATGGCAATCGCCAAGGCGTCGGTCACATCATCGGGTTGCGGTATCTCCGAGAGACCGAGTAATGTCTGCACCATACGCTGCACTTGAGTTTTTGAAGCGCGGCCGTAACCGGTGACCGCCTGCTTGACTTGAAGAGGCGTGAATTCATGAATGGGCAAACCGTTCTTGGCCATAGTGAGGATGGCGATGCCCCGCGCTTCACCGACCTGAATGCCGGTTTTGACGTTTTTGCAAAAAAACAATTGCTCAATCACGGCCAAACCCGGATTAAATTTCTTAATGACTTTATCCAATTCACGAGAAATGCTGATTAGGCGGCTCGGGTAATCAGTCCCGGCCGTGGTTTTAATACAGCCATAGCCAATAGCGGAAGATTCCTTGCCATGCTCAATAATACCCCATCCGGTGATGGCAAAACCCGGATCAATGCCGAGAATACGCGTTGTCTTTTTATCAGGCATGAACATATCGTCATGAAGAATCAGGAATAAAGAATCAAGAATAAAGGGTTGAGATAATAAATTGCACTTAACCTTGTCTATCTTAATTCCTGATTCTTAATTCTTGACTCCTCAAGCCACGAGAGATACTCATAATTTAAAAACAGCCGTGCTACACCTGGTTGGTTGAATAATCATTCACGTCCTCGGCTTGGTCCAGGGCGTCATAAAGTTTTTCCAGTTTTTCCTGAATCGTCTTGTCTTTAACCTCGGTCCGCTCTTTGGCAATCCATTCCAAGCCCGAATATTCGGGCTTAATCTCTCCCAGCGCCTTGATGATATTTTTAACCTTTTCCGGAGCCGAATAAATTACAAGATTTCCATCTTCTTCCTCAATGTCTTCAACCCCGGCGTCAATCAGTTTTAATTCCAGCTCGTCTCGCCTTTGCGCCGGTTTTGGCACGCGCGTCACGCCGCGAAGGTCAAACATCCATCTCACGCTGCCCGGTCCGGCCATACTGCCGCCATGCGCCGAAAGAATGTGTTTTATTTCCGAGGCGCTGCGGTTTTTGTTGTCAGTCAAAACATCAATCAAAATAGCCACCCCGCCTGGACCAAACGCCTCGTAAATCACCTGCTCAAGCTGATCTTTGCCCGCGCCCGAGGCTTTGGCAATGGCTCTTTCAATATTATCTTTGGGCAGATTGGCGGCCTTGGCCTGCTCAATCGCCATTCTTAACTGAAAATTCGCGTCCGGGTCAGGACCGGATTTAGCGGCCACGGTAATGGAGCGGGCCAGTTTGGTAAATAAAGTGCCGCGCTTGGCATCGGTCGCGCCTTTTTTTCGCTTAATTTGCGCCCATTTTGAGTGTCCGGACATAAAAAAATAAGCTTATTTGTATTGATAATTGTAGCAAAAAATGGCCATTTGTAAAAGGGCGTACTCTGTAAAAGACGGTCACCCCGTCATCCGACCGGACAGGTCAGATCGCCTTTTACGACCATGGACAAAACAAAAAAAGGGCTCAAGGCGCAAGAATCAAAAAGATTCAAGTACCTCAAGCCCCAAGAGCTAAACACTACAGACGAAAACCCGAGACCGCCCCAAGGTCCGAACCGCCATCGCCATGCCGACGGTAGTTCAGGCCGAGGCACTTGCCAACGTCACCCCAGTAGAAGTAGAGCCGGCCCTGGAGAAGGCCACCAACGCTGGGAGAATACTCCGAACCAGCGCAGTCAATATACAGCTGTCCGCTAGCGGTGATCCGATCAGGATGAGTGGCGAGAAGAGCGGCAACCTCGTACGGTCCCAGGCCGAATTCATTATCCGAAAAGTAGGTGCGAACCCAGCGCATTGATTTTGAGCACGCCCAGCGCAGACCGAATTGGAAAGGAAAAACCAGAAAATCTCCCATGGTCTCCTTTTCCAGCTTATTCAGAATCTGCTTGGTCTTCTCCACCAACCTGACATACTCGGGTCCGAGTTCGCCTTCACGCCAGTTCTGGAATTTGCGTGACTGGGCAATGAGCTTGAGCATCTTATCAAGCGCTTGGTGATAAGTCTTGCCTATTTTGCTTGGCTTAGGAATCACTGCCCAGCCTTCGGCACTATCCGAAAGAGGCTTTCCAGCCAGTTCCAGGACATGACCCCTGTTCAGTTTGGGGAAATGCTTTTCCCAGACCTTAAGCTGTTCCTCGGGCGTGCGAATGCGAAAGCCGTCAGGATAACCGAGATTTGACTTCACCTCTTCGTCAGCAAAGGGCAGAAGCTTTTGCAGCTCTTCCGGGCTCAACAGCTCATCGCATTTTGCCGGTTCAATGACCTTTTGGAGAATAAGTGCAATTTTTCTCGGGTCAGTTGGACAGCCGCCTTTTTGCCGCAGCTGCCTGAAAATTTCCAGGGATTTTCCATGGATCTCATAATACAGATCGCCGGAGACGGTATATTTTTGTTTTTCCGCCACGACAATCTCCTTTCATAAAATTTCGCCCGCTTGACCATCTTATTGCCCAATTGCCAAGACGACCGGTGCAGGCATGGTTGACAAAATATTAAGGTGCTGATGGGTTAATATAGCATGGTTTAAATAGATTGTCAAGGCGAACGCAAGATTTTACGTTTTCGCAGAATGAAATATAATCACAATCAAAAAAGACCCGACCTTGGAACGAAAAATCTTGCGTTCCTACGAGATCGGGTCTCCGATATTTTTATTTCTTTTTAAAACCCGTGCCGGCCGGGATTAGGCGGCCGATGATGACATTTTCTTTAAGACCTTCCAACCGGTCAATCTTGCCGGTGACGGCCGCGTTGATAAGCACGCGCGCGGTTTCTTGAAAGGAAGCGGCTGAAAGAAATGATTCCGTGGATAGGGACACCTTGGTGACGCCGAGGAAAAGTTCATCCGCCTCGGCCGGCTTGCCCTTGGTTTTGGCGATGCGGTCGTTTTCGTCAAGGAAGCGCGCTTTTTCAACGATTTCGCCGGGCAAGAGGTCGGTGTCGCCGGCATCTTTGACATAAACGCGGGAAAACAACTGGCCGATGATGAGCTCAATATGCTTTGAATTAAGTTTCTGGCCTTGAGACAGATAAATAAATAAAACCTCTTTAAGCAGGTATCGCTTTACCGCTTGAGCGCCCTTTAACCGGTAGAGCTGATGAAGATCAAGATTGCCTTCGGTCAATTGATCGCCGGCTTCGACTTCATCGCCGTCTTTAACCCAGATGACCAGCCCGGGCGGAATAATATATTCGTGGGATTTATTGGCTTGAAAAGTGAGGGTAATAAATTTTTTCTCAAGCTTAATCGTTCCCTCGTGACGCGCGGCCACGGCCGAACCGTCGTCGCGGACAAACAACTCGTCGCCGACAAACACCTTGTCGCCGTCTTTGACCTTTATCTCGTCAGCCTTCAGGAAGCTGATTTTTTCCTGTTCCTGTTTCTGATATTCAACTTTGATGATGCGGTGGCCGGGCTGCTTAAGGTCCAAAAACTTTTTGCCGCTGGGCGATTCAATAATTTTTCGGTCAACCTGCTCGATTTTCACCTTGCCGGCCGAGTCGGCGATAATGGCTTTTTGCTTTGGCGGACGGGCTTCAAACAATTCTTCAACCCGAGGCAAACCCTGGGTAATATCTTTACCAGCCACGCCGCCGGTGTGGAAAGTTCTCATGGTAAGCTGGGTGCCGGGCTCGCCAATGGACTGGGCCGCGATAATGCCCACGGCCGTACCCAATTTCACGAGCTTATTGTAAGCGAGGTCATAACCGTAGCACTTTTGACAAACGCCTCTTCTCGCTTTGCAGCTAAGGACGCTCCTCACATGGGCTTCTTCTATTTCAATCTTGCCAATTTTTCTAATATCTTCTTCAGTGGTGAGCTGGCCTTTTTTAATTATGACGCGTCCGGTCTTGGGATTTTTTATGTCCGAAAGGGCAAAACGACCAAGGATGCGGCTAAGCATGGGTTCGCCGATTTCTTCGGATTCTTGCTTTTTCATAATGACGCCTTCTTTATCGCCGCAGTCTTCAACCATAACGACGAGATCTTGGGCCACGTCAACCAGGCGGCGAGTCAAATAACCGGCGTTGGCCGTTCTGAGAGCCGTATCGGACAAGCCTTTTCGCGCGCCATGGGTTGAGATAAAAAATTCCAGCACGTCAAAGCCTTCTTTGAAATTGGCTTTGACCGGAAGTTCAATAATGTCGCCCGATGGGTTTGACACCAAGCCCTTCATGCCGATCATCTGAGTGAGCTGGCCCCACGAACCGCGCGCGCCTGATTCAATCATGGTAAAAACACTCCCGTGCCGGTCAAGTGACTCTCGGCACAATTTAACAATTTGTTCTTTAATATCGGTCCAGGCCTTGATTATCTGGCTGTGGCGCTCGTTGGCCGTCAAAAGACCCTGGCTATATTGCTCTTGAATGGTGTTGACTTGCTGATTCCCCCTTTCCACTAATTCTTTCTTTTCTTCAATCGTGGGCAGATCATCCATGCCCCAAGAGTAACCGGACAAAGTGACATGCTTAAAACCGAGAGTTTTAAGCTCATCCAAAAGCTGGGCCGATCTTTCATTGCCATAATATTCCAAACATAAACGCACGATTTCTCCCAAGCGCCTAACATTAAATGTTTCGTTTAAAAATCCAATCTTGTCCGGAAAACACCGGTTTACCAAAATCCTGCCAACGTTGGTTTCAGTCAATCCTCGCTTGGCGGTCAGGCGGACTTTTATTCTTTCCCTAACATTTATTTTTTTGCAATTGTACGCCAAGATCGCTTCGGCCGGGTCTGAAAAAATCTTTATCCCATGTCCCTTGGGTTCGATGACCGAACTTAAGTAATAACAGCCCCAAGCCACATCTTTGTTTGGTGTGGCCACCGGGTTGCCAGTCGCCGGTTTTAAAAGATTGACGCCGGAAAGCATAATCTCCCTTGCCTCGCGCTTGGCTTCTTCGGTAAGCGGAACATGCACGGCCATTTGGTCGCCGTCAAAGTCGGCGTTAAAGGCGGCGCAAACCATGGGATGGACCTGAATGGCCTTGCCCTCAATCAAAACCGGATGAAAAGCCTGGATACCCAAGCGATGAAGGGTAGGCGCGCGGTTTAGAAGCACGAGCGCGTCTTTGGTCACCTCTTCCAGAATATCCCACACTTCGGGCCGATCGCTTTCCACAAAACGATTAGCGCTTCTTATATTATGTACGTACTCGCGTTCAATTAATTTGCTGATAACGAACGGCTTAAAAAGTTCCATGGCCATCTTTTTGGGAATACCGCACTGGCTTATGTTGAGCTCCGGACCGACAACGATAACCGAACGGCCCGAATAATCAATGCGCTTGCCCAATAAATTCTGACGGAACCGACCCTGCTTCCCCTTGAGCGTGTCGGCCAAAGATTTTAATTGCCGTTTTTTTCCGGTTGCCGCGACAACTGTCTTGGCATGCCTCGCGCTGTTGTCGATCAGGGCGTCAACCGCTTCCTGAAGCATGCGTTTTTCGTTCCGGGAAATTACTTCCGGCGCGTTGAGCTCGTTTAATCTTTTTAAACGATTATTGCGATTGATGACGCGGCGGTAAAGGTCGTTTAAATCAGAGGTGGCGAAACGCCCGCCGTCCAACGGCACCATTGGCCGAAGATCCGGCGGAATAACCGGGACATTGGTCAGAATCATCCACTCAGGTCTTATCTCATTAATATTCAGGCTCTTTAAAAGCTTGAGGCGGCGGACAAGCCGGTCCCGCTTTGCGCCCTGGGTCTGATCCAGTTCCTGTTGAATTTTCTTGATGGTTTCTTGAACATTTATTTTTGAGAGTAAATAACGTATGGCCTCCGAACCGATGCTGGCGGTAAATATATGGCCGTATTTTAACGAAAACTCCTGATAATCACTTTCCGAGAGAATTTTTAAAATCTTAAGGTCTTTCAAGTCGCGCTCGGTTTCTATAAATTCTTTTTCCAGCTCCTTCAGCTTATTTTCTTTTATGTCATAGAGCTTGTTAAGTTCAGCCTCGAGCTGTTCTTGCGGCGCCTCGCTTTCGGACGCGCTTTTTTGCGCCCGCTCAACGTCTCTTTTATATTCATTGTCAATTATTTTCTTTTTGCTTTTGTATTCGCTTTTCAGCTGTTCCATGGCTGTCTGCTTTTCTTCATCATTGACTTTGGTGACGATAAAACTGCCGAAATATATAATTTTTTCCAGGGATTGGACCGACATGTCAAGCACGGTGCCTATTTTTGAAGGCACGCCGCGCAAAAACCAAATATGTGAAACTGGAGAAGACAGTTCAATGTGGGCCATCCTTTCTCTTCGGACGATGGAGCGCGTCACCTCAACCCCGCATTTGTCGCAGACAATTCCCTTGTAGCGAATTTTTTTGTATTTGCCGCAATAACATTCCCAATCTTTGGTCGGGCCAAAAATTTCTTCGGCAAAAAGTCCGCCTTTTTCAGGTTTTTGCGTGCGGTAATTAATTGTTTCCGGTTTTACTACCTCGCCATAGGACCAAGAGCGGATAGCGTCCGGAGAAGCAAGCTTGAGCCTTATGGAGTCGAAATCCGTGGTTTTAATTATTGGTTCAGACATATGTTAGCTTATTAGCTTCCTAGCTTTTTAGCTTCTTAGCTTGTTAGCTGATTAGCTTGTTAAGAAAATTGAGAGTTTAATTATATATTCGGGTAATAACTTAATTGTTTGGTAAAATCCTATAAAGGAAGAATGATAAATAATGTAAAGTAATAAATAAGACGACCACCGTGCTAAATCCTAAGAAGCTAAAAAGCTAGGAAGCTAAGAAGCTCGTTAAGGTCGAAATTCGGAATCTCTTTGTTTTTCCGGCGGATTCTCTTTGGCAATATCCTCCATGCGCCGGCCGCCTTTTAAGAGATCAACGTCAAGACAAAGGCCTTTTAATTCCCTGACCAGCACGTTGAATGACTCCGGAATATTCAGTTTCTTAATCTCTTCGCCTTTTATGATTGATTCATAGGCCTTGCTTCGACCGGGCACGTCATCGGATTTGATGGTCAAAATTTCCTGAAGAGTGTGCGCCGCGCCATAGGCTTCCAGGGCCCAGACTTCCATTTCGCCAAAACGCTGACC
>JAHJFT010000005.1 GCA_018824325.1 Patescibacteria group bacterium | reverse complement strand
CGCCGCCAAGTTGAGGAAGCCGGATTTCTGGTGGAAGACACGCCCAAGGGGCCGAAGATTAAATCGAAAATCTCGTAGGAACAGAGAAAAAACAGAGCATTGCTCTGTTTTTTCTCTGTTCCTACTTTATTTTTATATTATTATGTCATGCCGTCATTAAAACCATTTGCGCGATTTAAAAAACATGACCATGGCAAATGTTCCGGCAAGCATTATGCCCAGGATCAGCCAAAAACCATAGGCGTGATTAATGAAAGGCATGGCGCCAAGCGTGTTCATGCCGAAAACCGCGGCCAAAAGGGTCAGGGGAAAGACGATCACCGCGAATATCTGCAGATTTTTCATTATCTGGTTGGCTCGCAAATTTATCAAAGACCGATGCGTGTCGTCAACCGCGCTTATGGTGACCGCATAGCTGGCCAGCTGGTCGCGGATTTCCGTGGCATGTTCAACCAGAGAATCCAAATACGCGTTCAGCCTTTTCGTTTCAAGAAATAGAGGCGCCTTTTTTATAAGTTTGCGGATCACGCCTTCGTGAAGGTCGGTGCTATCGCGAAACTCCACGATATTTATTTTAATACGTAGAATTTCAAATGTATTTTTTGAATCATGCACTTCAAAAACCTTTTTCTCAACCGCGTCAATATCCTGGCCAATATGGATAATCATTGGATAGCAATATTTCAAAAGGCGGCTTAATATTTCCACGAGCAGGCTGGCCGCGTTGTTGCATATTCCCCCGGGGTCGACCTGGCATTCTTCGGCCAGTTCCTTGAGCGGCGTAAGCTTGTTTTCGTGCACCGTAATGAGTCTGTTTTTGCTAATAAAAAAATCCACTTCCGCGGATTCCATCTTGCCGGTAGCGCGAACGTACACCGGAAAGAGCAGGACCATGAATAGATAATCGGGCCGTTCAACCAACTTCGGCCTTTGTAGAGGCGGCAGGCAATCCTTAATATCAACATCCAAGAGATTATATTTTCTAGCTGCTTCGGCCATTTCTTGTTTGCCAGGTTTCTTAATGTTAACCCAAGTAAGATTGGCCTGCTTTATTTGTTCGATATTTTTGTTTTCAGGTTTGTTTTTGGGCATATATTTGCTTGTATACAATTATACCATATTTTTTAATCCGTAGGAACACAGTAGACGCAGAGCAATGCTCTGCGTCTACTGTTTCTACCCTGTTCATACATTTATTTCGCGTTTGGGCCAAAAAATGATAAAATATAAAAAAATATGCTTCATGGCGAAAAAACAAAAAAACCCGAGATTGGGCCGAAAATAGAATTGCCGCCCGAATTGGAAGAATTTGAGTCAAAGCCGGAACGGGAAATTCAAGAATCGGCGCCCGAAGCCGCGCCTTCTGAATCGGAACGGCCCGCGCCCGCGCCGCGTCCGACTCCCGCGCCGGCCAAGAAGGACCAAACCACCGCGGCGATTGAAAAAATCCTGGAACAAGATTTGGGCGGTCTCTATATCAAGCTTGACCCCGAAACCAAAAGAAAATTCAGGCAAGAGGGGGATATTGTTGTTGGCAAAATTAGAACAATGTTTCAAACCCTGAAGTTTAAGACGCGAAAGATTTTGAGATGGATACGCGAGTGGCTTACCGTGATTCCGGGGGTGAATAAATATTTCCTGGAGCAGGAAGCGAAAATAAAAACAGACCAAATTCTGGCCCTGGCCGAGGAAGAGAAGAAAAAAAGACAAGGATTGTTATAAAAAGGGTGATGAGGAGTCGGAAATCGGTTGACCAGTTAATCGGGGGATACATGATTTTAAATTCCCGATTAACTGATTAACGGATTAACTAATCAACCTCATCTTCCCCATAACCCGTTATCACCCTTTTGATTATCAATTTTTAACTCAGATGCATCATCATGCAAATAGACCTCCAAAACACGCAATTATCTCAATTTTTATCCCAGCCCTGGGTTGAAATTGTTTTTTGGGCTGTGGCGGCGGTTTTATTTTTGATTATTCTGGCTTTTTTGATTCGAGGGTTTTTAAAACGAAAAGCCCATCTGCGCGGCGGTGCGTTTGAAAAAATTATTCTTTTGGTCACCGTGCCCAAGATCAAGCCCGAGGAACGCGGCGCGGCCGAAGACACCCTGCAGTCCATTCAGGAAGACATTGCCGTGGCTGAAACATTTTTTGCGTCAATCGGCGGCATGAAAGCGCAAAAAGGATTTCAAGCCTGGCTCCTGGGGCGGGAAGACGAAATTTCTTTTGAAATCGTGGCCCGGGGCGGGTTAATTCATTTTTACGTGGTCGTGCCCAGATATTTACGCGAATATCTGGAAGAACAGTTGCATGCCCAATATTCCAACGCCCAGATTGAACCGGTTGAGGACTATAATATCTTTTCCTCGCGCGGCGTTATTTTGGGCAGCTACCTGGTTTTCACGCGCCCCAATTATTACCCCATAAAAACTTATAAAAAGCTTGAAGCCGACCCACTGAACGCCCTGACCAACATACTCTCCAAGATTGATAAAACCGACGGCGTGGCCATTCAATTTTTAACGCGTTCGGCCCGGCCCGGTTGGCGCAAAGGCGGCGTGGCAATCGCCACGGCCCTGCAACAGGGCAAGAAATTGTCTGAAATAAAGGGAGGCATGCTCAAGGGTTTTGCCCGCAGCACGGCCGCGGCGGTCAGGCCGGCGCCAAAAAATCCCCAAGACAAACTCAAAACGCCTGAGCCCCATCGGCTCTCGCCGCTTGAGGATGAAATGGTCAAGGGGCTGGAAGAAAAAGCCTCCAAAGCCGGTTTGGACGTCAATATTCGCGTCATGGTTTCGGCGCCCAATATCGCCAAATCGCAGATGTATCTCAATAATATTTTAAACGCTTTTTCCCAATACAACATTTATCAATACGGCAACAGTTTTAAAAAATACATGCCCAAGACAAGGAAGCGCTTGATTCGCGATTTTATTTATCGCGGCTTCAATGACCGGCGCGCCGTGGTTTTAAATACCGAAGAAGCGGCCAGTGTTTTTCATCTGCCCGGCGCCTGGGTTGAAACACCCAATATTCACTGGATGGAGGCGCGCAAGGCTCCGCCGCCGGTTAATTTGCCCGAGGAGGGGATTTCGCTCGGCCATGTTGAATACCGCGGTGAGCGCCAGGAGGTAAGGATTAAAAAAAACGACCGCATGCGGCACTTTTATGTCATAGGTAAATCCGGCACCGGTAAAACCACAATTTTAAAGAACATGGCAAGGCAGGATATTTTAAACGGCGAAGGCGTCTGCATCATCGATCCGAACGGCGACTTTGCCGAGGACGCGCTCGGCTACATCCCGAAAGAAAGGATTGACGATGTCATTTATTTCGATCCTTCGGACATGGAGCGGCCGGTCGGCCTGAACATGCTTGAAGCCAAAACCGAATCTTTAAAAGATTTCGCGGTCCAGGAAATGATTGCCATTTTTTACAAACTATTTACCGCCGAGATGATCGGGCCCATGTTCGAGCACAACATGAGAAATGTCATGCTTACTCTTATGTCTGACATGGAAAATCCAGGCACCATTGTTGAGATACCGCGCATGTTCACGGACCAGGAATACGCTAACACCTGGGTTGCCAAGCTCCGCGACCCGGTGGTACGCGCTTTCTGGGAAAAGGAAATGGCCAAAACATCGGATTTCCACAAATCCGAAATGCTGGGCTATTTGATATCTAAAGTCGGTCGCTTTGTGGAAAATGAAATGATGCGCAACATCATCGGCCAGCCGCATAGCGGCTTCAATTTCCGCGAGGTTATGGATCAGGGCAAGATCCTGATTATCAATCTTTCCAAGGGCAAGGTTGGCGACGTCAATGCCAATCTCCTCGGCTTGATTATTGTTTCCAAGCTGCAAATGGCCGCTTTTCAGCGCGCCGATTCGCCGGAAGAGACGAGAAAAGATTTTTATCTGTACATTGACGAGTTTCAAAATGTTGTTACCGATTCTATTGCCATAATATTGTCCGAAGCGAGAAAATACAGGCTCGGCCTGAATGTCGCCCACCAGTATATGGCACAGCTTGTTTCGGAAAAGGGCGATACCAAGGTCCGCGACGCCGTGCTCGGCAACGTCGGCACCATCGCCTGTTATCGCATCGGCCCGGAAGATGCCGAGCTCATGGAGAAGGAATTTTCACCGGTTTTCACGGCCCACGATCTTATCAATGTCGAGAAGTTCACTTGCTACCTTAAACTCCTGATTGACGGCGCGGCGGCTAAACCATTCAATCTCAAGGTGTCGCCGAATGAAAAGCCCAACCGCGAGTTAGCCGAAAAAATCAAACAGCTCTCTCGATTAAAGTACGGACGCGACCGAAAGCTGGTTCAAGCCGAAATATTGGAGCGCGCCAAACTGGGTAGCACGTCGGCTGCGCAAGGGCCGAACATTGCGGAGAGGACTATCTAAAAATATAAAAATACAAGAATATAAAAATAAAAAATCACCACTAATCACTAAGCTAACTGCAACGAATTGATTCTAATTCGTTAAAATTCGTTCAGTGATTAGTGCAAGGCAAATAAAAACAAATATGGACCAAGAATTTGATCTGGAGCCGGACTTGAGCCTAGATCCAAAAATCAAAAAACAAGAAACAATCTTAAAAATATTAAGGCAGATGAGAGAAAATGCGAACGCCTTGATTAGTCTGATTGAGCAAGGCGATGCGGCTGGTTCGCTCGAGGCGCTCAATGTTTCTTTGAATCCGGACGCGGAAAATCGGCCGGCCATGTTCGTGGAGAATGAGGGCCGGGTGCTTGAGGGCGTTTTTAACGGCGAAATCATGATCGGTTCGGATGGCAAAGAATACAGCGTGCCGGAAAACTACGCTTCCAAATCAAAGCTGATTGAGGGCGATATATTAAAATTGGTCATCAACGCCGAAGGAAAGTTTGTTTTTAAGCAAATTGGTCCGATTGAGCGTCAAAGAATAGCCGGCAAGCTGGCTTACGATCGGGAAAAGGACGAGTATCGGGTCATTTCGGACGAGCGCAGCTGGCGCGTGCTCACGGCCAGCGTCTCGTATTTCAAAGCCCAGACCGGGGACGAGGTGGTTATCCTGGTGCCAAAAAACAATCCCAGCAAATGGGCGGCCGTGGAGAATATTATTAAGAAATAGTTTACGAGGATAGGGCGTTTTGAGTAGGAATTTTGTGAATTGATGTGATGAAGTTTCAAATCCAAAATCCTAATATCTAAATCCTAAACAATATCAAATGCTCAAAATCCAAAATTCAAAACAAGATGCTTTGAACAGCTAGCTAATTTGTTTTGAATTTTGGACATTTAAATTTTGAATTTGTTTTGGATTTAGGATTTAGTGCTTTGGATTTCATTTGCGTGCTTGACATTTTAGTCAGGCCCTTTTATTCTATAGACACGTTCATTAACAAAAACAATTAAAATACAATAGGGAGTTAAAAATGATACCAAGGGAAAATTATAAAGAAAGGGGCTTTACCCAAGCAAAGATAGAGCAGATGTATTTTAAAGAAATCAGCAAATCCGAATTCATTGGCAAAGAAGAAGAACAAGCCTTGAGCAAAAGAATTCTCAAGGGGGATGGCCGAGCCATTAATCAGTTGGTGGAAAGTCATTTGGTTTTTGTCGTAATGCTTGCCCGCCGACTTAAGGGTCGGGGTGTTGCCCTTCTGGATCTTATTCAGGAAGGCAACATCGGTCTCTTGACGGCCGCGAAAAAATTTGACTACCGGCGCGGCGCCCGTTTTAAAACTCATGCTTTCCATTGGATCATGCAGGCCATGCTCCGGCTCGCTGTCAAGAAAAAAAACACGGTCAATCCGGCTACCCAAGACCAGTTGAGCCAGGCGCGCGTTGCCAAAGTTCTTGGCCGGGCCAAACATCAGAACCGAGGATATCTCACTGAACAAGAGATTGCCGAATTAACCGGTTTGTCGCTCAAGAACGTAAAGAGAGGATTAAGCGCCAAAGTATTGCTGTTTCCGATTTTATCCAAAAACGAGGCCCGCGACGCAAGGGGCGAACGAAGGGGTTTGACCGAAGACGACATCAGCGCGCCGGACGCGCCCGACCCGGACCGAGATATGCTGGTCAGAGATGTCATAAAATCTTTTTTCAAGCTGGGGCGCGAGTTTAGTGAAACGGACCTGGCTATCATTTATCAGTATTACATTGATGCGAAAAGACCGGGCGAAATTGAACAAGCGCTCAATGTTTCGCCGCAAAAGATAAATCAAGTTTTGTCGCAAGTCAAAAAGGATTTTCAGGATCTTTACATTGTCCTTGAACGTCATTTTAAGGAAAAAAGCTTGACTGAAGTGGGCCGGGACTACGAGGTTAGCCGAGAGAGAATCAGGCAAATTCAGGCGAACGCCGAAAGAGATATGCATTATCATTTTACGGCCTCCGAGCTTGAGGGCGAATTCAGCCGCCATGAGCTTGAGATTTTTCACCGCCTCTATTTTGAGCGCGAAAAGATCTCAGCCTTGGCTAAGGAAAATGATCTTACGAATAAGGAAATCAAAGAGCTCAAAAGACGGATTTTGGCGAGTTTTGAGTGCCGGCGCACGGCGAAAACTTCTTAGCGGCCCCGCTTGGCGGCCGCTCTTTTTTATGCAATTAGAATTCTTGACAAGTTAATTTAATTTCTCTATGATTCATTAAAGTTCTTTAATCTTAAATATAAAGGAGCAAAAAATGCAGTCCAAGTACAGGATTCCTCTTGGCTTCGCGCAAAACAGAATAATGAGAGCTTATTTTAAAGAAATTGACTTTGAGCGCATGGAAGACGAAGAGACGGTCGAGCTCATCAAGCGCATTCAGAAGCATAATAAAAGGTCGGACATCACCACGCTGTGCGAAAAATTTCAGCCCGTGGTTATTGACTGGGCCAAGAGGTTCAGGTTTCGCGGCGTCCCCCTGCTCGACCTTATTCAGGAAGGCAACATCGGTCTCTTGAAAGCGATCGATAAATATCAGTGGACCTTTAAGGTTAAGTTTGGCACCTATGCCGGTTATTGGATTCGCGCCGAAATGCTGCGCCTTATTTATCAGCACGCCGCTTTGGGCATTTTCAATCCATCCATTGCTCGGGACAAGAGCAGGGTAATTCAGGCCAAGCGGCATATCGCCAGATACCGACAGCATGAGGCCACGCTAGAAGACATTGCCGAGCTGGCCAATCTTTCATTGAACAGGGTCAAGCATTGCGAAAGTCTTCAAAAGGAAATCATGGTTCCGTTGGTTTTTTCTTCCGAGCTCACTCGTTATCGCCATGGCCTGATGGAGGAGGAGATTATTGACCACGCGGCCGTGAAGCCGGACAAAAAAATACTGCTTCAGGAAATGATAGAACAAACATCTGAAGTTAAAAAGTATTTTAAAAAACGGGACATTGAGATTCTGTACCAAAATTGCGTTCTGGGATACGAGCTGAGCGAGATTGGCCTCGAGTTTGGGATTTCGCGCGAACGGGTCAGGCAGATTAGGAATAAGGTGCAAAACGGAATTCGTTTCATGCTCCTTATGCCCGACTTGCGGCACCGAGTTAGCCCAAGAGACCGTGATATTTTTTTGCACACCTCTTGCATGGAGAAGAGCGTTACGAGCGTTATGGCCAAGTATAACCTGACAAGGAAGCAGGTAGCCGATATCGGGCGCTCGGTCGGGCGTCAGCTTAAACATTTATCCGACGTCGACCTTTGTTGACGGCCCCCTCTTGGCGGCCGTTTTTTATATATTTGTAAAAAAATTCAATTTGAGCTAAAATGAATACACTTTGCTGTTAAAGAGGGATATCAGAGATCAGGTGATCAGTTAACCAGGTGTCCCGACCAAA
This sequence comes from Patescibacteria group bacterium, assembly GCA_018824325.1. GTDB lineage: Bacteria > Patescibacteriota > Patescibacteriia > JAHJFT01 > JAHJFT01 > JAHJFT01. The sequence continues at coordinate 85 of JAHJFT010000005.1, read as the reverse complement.
GTCATAAAAATATAAAAATACAAGAATATAAAAATATGCACAACCATGGTTCTTTTCACAACGCCACAATGCTAGAAACCTAAAT
>JAHJFT010000004.1 GCA_018824325.1 Patescibacteria group bacterium | reverse complement strand
TACAACACCATCAGATTGCATTCATCGCTAAATGACCGAACGCCGGAACGAGTATATTTTCAAAGGTCGGAAAGTGTCTCATCAAATTAGTAATTTCGTGTCTGAAGAATGGGGGGAAGTGTAGGTTGACTGTTTTGTGTAATTTTCTCCTGATAAAATTTCTGAAGCTGCATTAACCTATCATTGATATTTTTCAAATAAACTCTTTCTGATACAATGCTCTCCCCCTTAACTCGTACTCCTTGCTGATCAAATATTGATTCCTCAACTATTGAAGTCTTATAATCAGAGATTGTTTTAATAATCAAGTCGATATATTCAACATCCGCATAAAAACGGCTAATTGCATCTATCTGGGGCTGTTTAAAATCATTTACAAAAAGATGTATATTTTTATACCAACTGTTTGTTGGTAGTAATTTTACTGACAAGGGATACTCCTCTTCACCCTGAGAGGAAGAGCGTGCGTTTGCGACTTGTTGCTCTGCATATCTAATCTCCTGTAATATCAAAGCGGCTGCATCTCTTTTATAATCTCTTCTTTGCTTCAAATATAAATAAATAGCGAAACCACCAACAGCTAGAGTTATTACTCCAATATTTTGATTTAAAACATTAAAAAAATTTAAAATTGAAACTAGCATAAGCATGAATTTTATTTTTTAACATGACCATCTTCATCGCTCTACTGGCCCGCCTAGCCGTAACGAAACGAGGGCTGGCGCTGGGAGAAAAATTTAATCTTACTACAACAAAGAAATATAGCAGACACTGGCCCTTTTTATTTTTCTTGTTTTTCCAACCAGCCTTTCCAATCTTTTTTAAAATTTGCAATAGAAATAGAAAAGGCCTCTTTCGCCTTTTGGTCATTGCAACGCCACTTGAAAAGTTCAGCCGCACTCTGTAAAGCATCCTCATCTTTTACATATGCGCAAAGAGAGCCGATTGACCCCTTCATCGCTTCTGAGGTTTTATAATCACCGACATCGAAATAATGCTTTCCTACAATATTTAGTGCCTCTTCTAAAACATCTTGCGGATACGGCAAAAAAGATTCCGGGATTTTACCTAGAAAGATTGAAAATAGTACAGGATGGAATGGCCAAAAAAATTGACTCCAGACTTTAAAAATTTTATTAGCTTCGTCAAATGTCATAATTTTTAATCTTTATTTTAATGGCGGAGAGGGCGGGATTTGAACCCGCGGTACCTTTCGGTACACACGCTTTCCAAGCGTGCGCCTTAAGCCACTCGGCCACCTCTCCACTGTGCGCAGGACAGGCAAATGCCACTTGCGCGGGGTCGGCCATCCCACCATGTAAAACTAGTAAGAATATACCACTTTTACGGCGATTTATCAATATTTGGCTGAAATTAGATAAAAAAGCAACCAACCGAAGCTGGTTGCTTGATGGAATTAACACATCAGCCGCGCCTTATTTTTGCGCGTCCGTGTCATTGGGTTTGGCCGCTTTTCTCTTTTGAAGACCGCGATAACCAAACCAGTAAAGCAAAATAACGCCAACCACCAGGCAGACAACGCCATAAGTGATTTCATCGACCGCAAAGCTTATGACCGCCAACACGATGAGGATGCCTCCCCAAACAAAATCTGAAATAATTTTCAGCATATGTTTTTCTTTTTAAAATTAATTAATATTTAAAATTTTTGAATATTTTGGGCAGGCAGAAACGCCGCGCCAAATAATAGAGCGGCAGCATTGCTAAGCCGATGGCCGTGAGCGACAGGGCGGCGATAAAGTCGTAAATCAAAAAATCCGCCTCATGCGCTTGAATGTCTTCATACGCTTCCAAAAGATAATGGTACCAGCCGGTGATTGAAAAAATGATGAGCGCGGCAACAAGGACAAGCAAAACCAACGCGACAATTTCCACTCCCTTGACCTTACCGCCTTTTTTCCATGAACGATAAAACAAATAAATGAGCAAAGCGCCGCACAAAAAGCCGGCCGCGTAAATAATAAACAATATGCCGCTTAGTATCTTCAAAATGGCGGTCAGAATAAAGACCGCGCCAAAAGCCAGATAGACATACAGCTTGAATATGGGCGCGCGAATCAGCGCGTACACGAGCAAAATGACAAAACAAATTAGTAGGGCGTAGTAGAACATGTCTTAGTATTATGGAATAAAACTGCGATGAGGGTGGAAAAACTGAGAAATTGGCTGTATGGAAACTGGAAAATTGTAATAGAAATTGGAAAATGGAAAATGGAAACTGTATCTTTATGTAAATTCTATTTTCTAGATTCTATTAATAATTACTGCCAGACTTCGGGTCATCAATCCCCGCTCTCCAGGATATCGCAAAGTTCAACATTGGAAAGCGCGCCCTCAATGTCAAGTTTGACCCGCTCGTCCATTGCTTGAAAAACCAAATATATTTTATCTTTGCCCGACACATCCAGAGGGATGGAACATTGTTTCGCGTCCGTGCAGCTGGGCAGACCGCAGGCGCTTAAAATGGCGCCGTATTCCTGGTCAATGGTACAGGCGCTCCAGGCATACTCGGGCACGGCCCGGTCGCATTCCTGGGCCAGCTTCTCGCGCGGGTCGGACTCGAGCACAAACAATTTCACATAATCATTTTTGTCCACGGCCGCGTGGTTGGTACAGCCGGCCGATGAATCAGCAGCGTGTTGGCTGATGCCCAGATTCGCTTTGATGGTGACGCGGTCATAGGCGGACACGTCTATTTCTTTTACATAATGAATCCGATAATAGGCGCCGGCGCCGGTGGCGCATCTTGAACTGAAACCGGCGGTACCGATTGAATTGAAATATTCATTGCAGGTGCGCTCCACTTGAGTAAAATAATATGTAGAAAAGCCGGTTGACAGGTCAACGCTCTGACACTGGCTTTCGGGCGCGGGCTCTTCCTGGACCGCGGCGGGCGGCGCTTCTTTTGCCGGCGAAGGCGGCGGTTCGGAGAAAAGAGCGGTAATGGTGGAAAATTCAATGTCAAAAACCTGCATGAGCGCGCCGGCGGCCAGGAAGAAAATAATCACTAAACCAAGAATAAGCAGTTCAATTTTCTTGCCGCCGCGCTTTTGCAAAACAATAAAAATTATTCCCAAGATAATGAGCAAAAGCAGAGTAACGCCGGTGATAATCAAGCCGTTCAAGTTTTTTCGCGCCCAGTCAATCTGTTCGCCGACCAAAAGGTCGCCTTCGCCGTTCGGAGTGGCATTGACCCGCATGGGAATGTTCACGCTCTGGTCCTGGGAAATGGGCTGATTTTTAATTTCCTGCTTTTTCACCAATTTGCCGTCATCCACCAGGGCCAGATAAACGCTGTACTCGCCGTCGTTTTGCCCGACGAGCCGGAAGTTGAAGCCGTTGGCCAAGTCGCCCGGATTTTTCACCAGGGCGAGCTTCATGTCTCCCTGCTGCATGACCATTGCGCCGGCGCTTGACGGCAGTTCGTTGCCGTCGGCGTCAACGATTTTTATGGACACGGGCGAACCGACAATGGCGACGACGAATTTATCCGCGTCGCCAAGCTCGCGGCGGTTGGCCGAGGCGTCGGCGAACATGGCAAACAGATTGGCGGCGCAGCCCGAATATCCGCCCCGGGTCGCGCCGGCCGAACAATAATCATCCAGCGCGGAATAAACAAATCCTTCGGCGCAATCGGCCGCGCCTTCGACAATATCGGCGAAAACCGAACCCACATTGCCCGGACCGGGCGCGGCTTCGCCCAGATTGTCGGTCACGTCCGAAGCGAAGAGCGCGGTTTTTATGGCCGCGCCGATGGTGTCGTCGCTGTCCAGACGGGCGCCGATCTCGCAGATGTCGGAGACGGCGAGCGCGCCGGCGATCGGTTTATCAAAATAAGGAATGATGTCGGCGATCTCAAGGGCGCAGCCCAGAAAATTGGAAATATTAATTAAACAATCAACCGCCTGCTGGCACTTGCTGTCGCCGGGCAGGCATCTGGCCCGTCCGCCGACCAGGGCGACGCTCATGTCGTCGGTAAAGCTGAATTCTCGGCCGTCGGCCGTGGCGTATTCCCCGTCAAAAATCAATTTTCCGTTAATGCTCAAGGCGCCGTATTTTGTCATTTCCTCAAGTTCAATGGGCAAAAGATTAAGCGCCTTGACCTTGATTACGGCCTCGGCCTGTTCGTCCGGATACAAATAACCAAAACTTATCTGATCGGTTGAGTCAAAATAAATGGAATCCGAAGAATGGATCATTATCTTGCCCCGGTCAATGATTTCGCTGCCGTGATTTTTTAAAACGATTTTAGCTTCTCTGACCTCGCCCTTTTCCAAAATCAAGCCATGGGGCAGAATTTCCATTTCCAAATCCGCGGTCTGGCCGCCGTTCAAATCTCCGACCTTAACTTTAATTTTTTTCTCAATAATTTCATGGCCTTTACTTATGTCATCCGGATAAAAATAATCAAGCTTGACCACGAGTTCGGTCTCGCCATTGGCGCGAGTAAGAATCTCGGGTTTGGGATCAATGCCGTGCAGGGTCTGGTCGCTCCAGGTGGCGAAAAGGTCGTCCGGCTCAATACCGTCCCCTTGTCCCCTGACTTCCATACTCGCGCCCCGTTCCACGGACACGATACTCGGGTCAAGGCTCTCCACGGTCAGAGCGGCAACTTTGATCGGCCCATAGCTCTGATTGGCCAGAGTGATGTCCAGTTCCTTTGTTTGGCTCAACTGCAGGAAAATCGGGTCGGGCGCCGCGTCCAAAACCAGGGCGGTTTCAATTTCCACGCGCAGCTGCTTGTTCACGCTCGCGAAATTATCCCCGCGCGTGCTCAAAATAAGGCGCGCCACGCCGGCTTTTTTTGCTTTGAGATTCAGGGTCTTGCTCAACTCCTGGCCAAACTCCAAGTCACCCACATCAACTTCGTTGACCACTTCTAAAACATCGGGGCTGTCAATGTAAATCTTGGTGATGATATTATTGGCCGCGGCTTTGCCTTCGTTTTTATAATTTAAGACAAAGCCGTGAACCCGGCCCGGGGTCAGGGTCAGCTCGCCGCTGGAAAAAGACACGCGCAAATCCGGGTCCACGGACACCTTTTTTTCGCAGTCCTCGGGGCAGGTTAAATAAATTTCTCCGGTGTCGCAGTAATCGTCGCCGCAAAAAGTGTTTTCCGAACGACAATAACCGTGCAGACAATATTCGGCCGCGCATTCCACGTCCCGCGTGCAAAGACTGCCGTTGGCTTTGCAGTTCCCGCAATCGCGCGAACAAGTGGAACAATCTTCCGGCCCCTCGCAATAACCGTCGCCGCAATATTCTGACTCGGCGCGGCAGAAATTATGCACGCAATAGTCGCTCTTGCAGTCCGAAGCAAACTCGCAAGCCTGGCCGTCTTCTTTGTAGATTTTTCCGCAGTCGCTTTCGCAGGTCAGGGAACTCTCGCCCGGGTCGCAATAATCGTCGCCGCACACAGTCGGCTCGTAACTGCACTCGCCGTGCACGCAATAACCGCCCAGACATTGGCGGGCGCGATCGCACGAACCGCCGAATAATCCGCCCAATTTTTTGGTATGACAAATATAAGTGTTAAAATCGCAATAAGAAGTGTCGGCGCATTGGCTGTCTTGATTACAGCACCATTTGTCCTCGGCGCAACAAACGCCTTTGCTGCCGCAATAACCGGACGCGCAATCCGAATTGCTGGAACAGGCCGAGCCGTCCGTACTGCCCGAACCCGGAGGCGGCGGGCACGCGCCGCAATCCGAAGAACAATTGGAACAAGTCTCGCCGGATTCGCATGAGCCGTTGCCGCAAACCGGACCGTCATCGCCGCCGCCGTCACCGTCTTGGACAACGAGCGCGCCGATTTTGTGCCAAGCCTCAATATAGCCCTTGGACCCGGGGTCGCAGCTTGTGTCGGTGGTAAAAGTGACCATGAATTCCAATTTTTCTCCGGGCGTGACATCAACCCGGCAGCTACTTTTATCGCCGCAAACGTCAAAGGTCAGGCCGGAAAGGCAATAACTGCTGGCGTAAAGCTCTATTTGTTCGAAAGGATATTCTTCCGGAATCACAATATAATAGTCGCTGGTCAGGGTGTGGGCCTCGCCGTGATAAGTGGTATATGTCTCGGTGGACATGCCTTCGTATTTTACATCCGATATGATGATGCTGGTTCCTTCCCAAGCCGCCCACGCGGATTTAAGGATTAAGGCCGTACCGGCCGCGAGAACGCAAACCAGACCGATGGCCAGGGCGAACGGCTTTATGGATTTGTAAAAATTTTTCATATGCCCTGGTTAATGATAAGGCTGATTATTTTTTTATGGTGGTCAATACTGGCTTCTCATCTGCTCAATAAAAGCCGGAAAAACCGTGTCCTTCATCATGTACTCGCTCCAGCCTCCGGCGCCGGTCTTCAGCTTCACGGAAACGATATAATTGTCAATCGCCGCGATGACTCGGTTGGGCAGGCCGGCCGAATAAGCGGTGTAGTCCATGCTCAAATTAACCCAGTAAAGCGCGTGCGGTATGCCGCTGTCTCGGCGCAACAGGTTATCGCCGCAATCCTGCGCCGCCATACGCGCGTCCTTGAAAGTCGGGTATGCGGAAATCTCAACCACCTGACTGGTTTGTTGAGAAGCGGTTAAGCCGCCGCGATATTTCTCCGGAATGACATAGTTGGCGAACATGGTTTTAAGCGGCGCGCCGCCACACAGGCTCTGGGAAACCTCCGCTTCCCGCGTCTCGCTCAAAATCCAGACCTGGGTAATCTGCTGCGGAAACCAATTCTGGTCAAGCGCCGTGCTCTGGGGCGGCGGTAAATTTCCCCAGGCCCTTTCTTCTTCGGTTTCGCCGGTTTGATATGTTTTCACGGCCTCGCTCACCTGGGCGATAAATTCTTTTATCTTGGCGATAAAGCCGCCATCTGATTCCGAGCTTTGTACCGGCTCATACCTGGCCTGGCTGATAAGATTTTTCGATTCGGCCAAAACCTGACTGAAAAAATCATTCTGTTCGACCGAAGCATCAGTTTCGCCCATGACATAAACGCTGGTCACCGGCTCGCTGTCGGATTGATAATTATCGCGGCTTCGTTGTTCCGCGTCTTGGGCTATTTCCTGAAAATTTTCCTGGCAATCGCTCACGCCGACGTCGGCACAGGTCTGCTCCGCGTCTTTAACCCCTTTTCGCGAAGCTATTTTGATAACGACTGATTTTTGCGGCCCGAGCTCGTCAATGGTGAATTTAAGGACCACCGGGTCGGCTTGACTTATAACTTCAGGCTCCAAGTCGCATTCGATGTCATCAAGGCTTTGCGCCATGGACGGAGGTAAATATTCAAAAATTTTAATATCGTCCTGCGGCTGGTCCCCGGTGTTGGCCACCACCGTGTATTTGGCCGAGGCATCGCTGAAATATTCCTCCTGCCGCACCAAAGTGACATCCCCGTTCCGCAGACTGCTCACCGGAAAGTCAAAAGTCCATTCGGCTTCACCTTTAAATTCAATCCTCTTGTCCGAGCCGCTAAAATAAAAAATCGCCGCGATGATTATGGCGGCGACAATAATAATTATACCGATGATTACAAATTTTTTTGTACTTTTTTTGGGCTTGGCCTTTCCCTTGCCGCCCTTGGGCATGATTTTTGCCGCGACCTGCTCAATCTTGGCCGCACCTTGAGCCGGTTGCTTCAAGGCCCGATTTCTTTTAATCGCGCGGTAGAGGTAATAGCCGCCCGCCGCGAAGGCCATGACCGCGTAAATGGTATCTTCAACATCTTCCCAAGCCCATATAAAAAAAATCCCCACTATAAAAAGCAGGATGGGCGGCACAAAACTGAGAATATTCCTAAAATTTTGGCTTGTTTTTGGCATAAGCTGGTAAAAAATAAATATTTATACGCTTAAATTATACCATAAAAATACAAGAATATAAAAAAAGACAGTCCGGAACAGACTGTCTCGCCAAAAAGGCTTGAAGTGAAGTTAGCAGGGGTGAGAGGATTCGAACATCCCTAAGCTGGCTAGCCGTCTCGTGTGGCCTGTCGTCTAATGCGGCCGTGGCATCCCAGCCCTCTCGCACAATGAGACACCCCTTTTTTGTCATGCGACGCGCTGACCTAATGGCCTAGGCTCGCATGACTGCCAGCGTCCTCTTCCTCCGGAGGACGCGAGGCCCTGGTGGCCGAGGTTCACGACGCAAATTGCGACAATTTGGACAGACTGAACTGTCCTCTGGGTCCGTCTCGGATCATCATGAGGCACCTCCTTGTTTTGGGTTTGTATTGGGCTGAAAAATGAGAAGATTTCTCGAGGCCGTGCGGCACGACATTATGCTCACACCGCCCCATACCTGAAGTTGCCTACAATATAGCACAAACGCGGGAATTTGTCAAGGCCGTGACGATTTTAAAAATATAGAAACATAAAAATAGGTCTGACCAATCCTTGCTCCAACCGCCCCTGAAAAAGACCTAAGCAAAGCTAAATTATAAAAATATTCCCAAGGGAATATTTTTATAATTTTATATTTTTAAATTTATTCCAATTCGGCCTCAATGATCTGGGCAAATGATTCATAGGGCAAGGCGCCGGACACCATGTAGCCGTTGACAAAAGTGGCGGGCGTGCCGCCGACTCCGGCTTCAAGCGCGTCTTGCATTTGCGCGGTAATCTGGTCCGCGTATTTTTCCGTGTCCAAACAATCATTAAACTTTGTTGTATCCAAGCCCAAATCCTTGGCCGCCTGTTTCCATGCGGCAATGCTCATGGTTCCGCTCTTATTAGCCGCGAATATCTTGTCATACATTTCCCAAAATTTGCCCTGTTCGGCCGCGCATTCGGACGCCAAGGCCGCGCCCTGCGCGTTGGGATGGAAAGACAGCGGGAAATGCCTGAAGATCAGGCGCACGTCATCGCCAAAATTCTCCAGGATTTGCTTTGATGTGTCATAATGATTGGCGCAATACGGACATTCAAAATCCGAATATTCAATCAAGGTAACTTTAGCGTTCTCCGGCCCCTTAATGTGGTCGTCCGCGGTAACGGCCGGCACTTCAGCCACTTCGTCGGCCGGTTCTTCTGCGCCCAAATCCACATCAGCCGCCGCCACCTCGGCCGCTTCCTCGCCGGCCGAAAATGTGGTATTTTTACCCGTAAAAAAGGCGACCATAAAAATTAAAGCTGAAATCGTGCTAAACGCGGCGACGCCAATGAATAAACCCAAGAGAAATGAAACCTTGGGATTGTCGCCTAAAATATTGCTTGTTTTGTCGGACATAGATTTTAATATTTTAATATTATTTATTAAATTGGGGTTTTATCCAT
>JAHJFT010000033.1 GCA_018824325.1 Patescibacteria group bacterium | reverse complement strand
CTAAAGGTCAAAAACAGACAAAAAAGCAAATTCCTTGGGTTATAGCCGCTAACTACGCCGTTAAAGAACCAGTTCATGAATTAACCAAGGTAGGACATTTCTAAATCCTTACAAGTAGGACATTTCTATTTCCCGTTGACAACGACTCGGCCCGGCCTTCACACAATCAAATCTTTATGATACATTAAATCCTCGCTTTGTCAGGGAGAGTCGCGAGCTCCCATCCCCCCCCTGTGCAATATTGACGAAGAGCTTGGAGGCGTTAATTTCGCCAAAGAGTAAAACATCAATTGAGTTCAAGGGGAACTCAGAAAGGACAAAGCACATGTACATTGATTACTGGACATTTAAGGCAAACGCTAATGATTGGTATTTGGGTGTTGTCCCAGACCACATTGCCCGAATTTTCTACTCGGGCAACCGCACTCGTTTTTTGTGGAAATTTAGAGCCTATCTTCTTAAGAACGGTTCAGTGCCTCATCCCAATGCCTGGTGGGATGCCTATGACGGCGATGATTATCGGGGCAATGTCATTGGCGGCGGCCTAATTTGGAAAGAAAAGATTTAGCTGTTTGTGCCCATGCTTTGCGTGGGCCTTTTTTATTTTTCAGACTTGCTATTTTCGAGGTCCGAGACTTGACAGATTAGCCAAATTATAGTAATATATTATGATGCCATGGTCGTCATAGGGGCGTCCCTCTGGCATTTCCTAAAAAACAACATTGTTCATTTAATGAACGCAGTTGCCAAGGAGTGAAAAATGACAGAAAAGAAACTAAAGCTTGACGTTGATCAGGCAAGCGAACTCAAGGCCGCGTTTCGGCGCGGAGGGTGGACGAATGAGGACATTAAAAGAATGTGCGAGGGCAGCATCATCCTGGATATCCGGGATGTCATTCGCGGCACGGCCAAAATCGTACCGGTTAACCCGCCCGAATTCCCGGCTTTCAAAACCATCAAGCTCGGCACCGGTCCCAAAACGGCCGATGAATGGCGCGTCGTGCTTGAAGCCGCGGGTTGCCGTGTAAATAATTTGGCGTATGGCATGATCAAGCAAGCCGCTTTTAAGGTAGCCGAACACGAAACCGAGGTTGAGGCCGTGGTCGTTTCGGTTGAAGAACTGGGATTTTTTGAAGAACTTGAATTTGTCGAAGGTATTCAGCGTGATCAGATTTACGGGCGGGCCAAAAAGTTTGGCCTTGGCCTCTGTCCGGCCGAACTTGGCCCCCAGCTTGCCCATCAATATCCAGAACAGCCCAAAGGCGGAGTACTATTAGTTGCCATGGAGCCGATTCAGCTTTTACCCAGCAATAATTTGGAGGTGTTTGAGGTTGGAAATAATACCGCCGATGGCCGCCGTCGGCTTAGCACAAATCATGGTCATCATTGCGAGCGCTGGTCGGGATCGACCCGTTGGGTTTTTGTGCGACCCAAGTAGTTCTTTGGGCTTGAGCCCTCTGGTCTTTTTGACCTTTGAACTTAGCCCTTCCGATTCACAAAGCCTCGCATCCGATTGCTCGGACGCGAGGCCTTTTTTATTTCCCGGACTCGCCACAAAACAATTTTTTTTGTGGTATAATATTATCTCCCAACCTAATTATTAAAAAACAAAAAAATATGAGCGGATATCATGTTGAGTTGGAACAAAAAACCATTGAAAATGAAAATTTTCGCGAGGTTTTGTTTACCGGCCCGAAAAGCCAGCTCGTGGTCATGTCCCTTTTGCCGAACGAGGAAATCGGCATGGAGACGCATGAAGACCATGATCAATTTATTCGCGTTGAAGCGGGTCTTGGCAAAGCCATTATTGACGGCCAAGAATTTGAGCTTAAAGACGGCAGCGCTATAGTAATTCCGGCCGGAGCCGAGCACAATGTGGTCAATGCCTCGGACACCGAGAAACTGAAGCTTTACACCATTTATTCGCCGCCCGAACACGCGGACGGCACCATTCACGCGACCAAGGCCGACGCCGGCGAATAGTCCGGTTTTATACGCCCGGAACAAAAATTCTTGTGTGAAAAAAAATCGCTCAATGAGCGATTTTTTGATATAATATAGCCAAGCTTATCAAGTAAAATTTAATCTATGAAAAAGTCTTTTATTTGGCTGTTGCTGGCCATTGTCGCGGTCGTCATTATCATCGGCTTGGTTTTATGGTTCACGCGCGCGGCCGAAGAGTGGCAAAGCTATGAAAATAGCCGTTATAATTTCAGTCTTGATTATCCGGCCGACTGGACCTTGGGCGATGCGGAAACGAATAACCAGGGAAGGGGATTTTATTCTCCGGATGAGGCGGTTTATTGCTATGCTTACGGGTTTGCTAACGCGCTTATGAACGACCAGGGCGAGCCGCAAACGCTTGATGAGTTTATGGATTGGCTGACCGACGACAGCCAGTACGCGGCCGAGGATGAAATGTACACGCGCGTCTTGAGCCAAGAGGCGGCAACCTTGGACAATAATGAAGTGGTTCATGTGGTCATTGAGCAAAAAGACAGTATCAAGGAAGCGATTTACGCGCTGGGCAAAGAATCGGGCATTGGCTTTTTCTGTATTTACGACAACGTGGCCCAAAGAGACGCGTATGAGAAGATTTTTGACAAGATGGCGCAGAGTTTTGATATCGGCGCCGCCTTGGACGGGGAAGGGGTAATTTCGGGCACGAACGAATGCGTTAATTTGTTGAACGGCGTCATTGTTCCGTTTAAAGACGCGCAGATTTTCGTGGATGAAAATTATACCGAAGTGACCGTGACCAGCCGTGAATATTGGAACAGAGAGCTCTTGCCGGCCCAGGTCGTTAGTTTGGAGGGCCAGGGCTATGCCTGCTATCCCATGCCCTTGGAATTTGAAGAACAGAACGAGACGCCGGGCATGGATATTGAGCCGGCGGTCAAGTCGGTGCAATGGCAATGCGAGCTTGAATATGAGACATACGAGTATCTCGCCTCCGATGATTTGGGCCAAAAAACATATTTGGAAAACCAGGGCTATGCCTGCGAAAAAGAGGAGTGTTTTACCGACGGCGTGGAAAATGATTTTGTCTGGCTTTGCACAAAATAGAATCTAGAGACTACCACCGCCTACGGCGGGG
>JAHJFT010000003.1 GCA_018824325.1 Patescibacteria group bacterium | reverse complement strand
TCCTTCGCGCAAAAGAAGATTATGTACCGTGCTTGAGGCTTGGGCGCCGTGCTCTATCCAGTATTTTATTCGGTCAGCCTTGAGTACCGCGGCCTTGTCTTTTGAGCGCGGGTTATAATGCCCCAAAATTTCCAAAACCTTTCCCCATGGATCTCGGTGTTTTTCCGTGATTATTACACGGTAAGTGGGTTGTTTCTTTTTGCCAACTCTTGTCAGACGGATGTGTAGCATATTTCTTAGTGAGTTATAAGTAAAGTTTTAGAGCACATTGACGGTAGGGATATTATAGCCATGTTGGAAAAATTTGTCAATGATGTGGATATGGAAAGAATAAGACGCTTCTATCCCTTTGTGTTTATTTTAGTTAAAAGTCTAAGGTCAAAAGTTAAAAGTCAATTATGTGATAGACAGTCATAAACCATAGTGAGTTTGGATTTTTAGCCTAACTTTTGATTTTTGACTTTAGACTTTTAACTTCCTCATGTGGCTATTTTCTCGGCCTCTTCCAGCTTCACGGAAAGCATTTTGGACATGCCATCCTCGCTCATGGTCACGCCGTAAAGAGCTCTTGCCCTGTTCATGGTGGCGCGATTATGGGTAATCAAAATGAATTGCGTGCGCTTTGAAAGCTCATCGATTATATTGGCAAACTTTATTGAATTTGATTCGTCCAGAGCCGCGTCCACCTCATCCAGCACAACAAAAGGCGAAGGATTGTTTGCCATTATTGAACAGATTAGAGCAATTGAGGTAAGCGCCATTTCTCCGCCCGAAAGCGCGTTTATTGACTTAAGGCGTTTGCCCGGCGGCGTTGCCTGAATCTCAATGCCGGTAACAATTTTTTTCTTTTTTAGATTCGGTTTTGGCGCCGCCTCCGCTTCTTCGGCCTCATCCAACCTTTCTTCATCTTGTCTTTCCGGTATTTCCTCGGCAACTTGCACAAGTTTCGCTTCGCCTCCGCCAAATAAAATTTTAAAATATTTTTGAAACTCCAGGTCTAGCTTTTTGAATGAAGCCTCGCTCTGGGTTTTAATTTGGTCGTCAAGTTCTTGAATGATTTTTTCCAAAGATTCAATGGCCGCAGTAAGATCCTCGGTTTGGTCTTTCAGATAATCATATCTTTCTTTCGTTTCCTTGTATTCGTTCATTGTTTCTTCGTCAATCGCGCCGATTAATTCAAGCTGATGTTTCAGTCGGTTCATTTCCGGATAAATATCGTCAGGATTGACCGTCTCCTCCGGCGACGCCGCCTTTATTTGTTCCATCCTCTGGTCAAGCTCTTGGCGCATCTCCTGTTCCAGGCCGTCGCGCCGCGTTTCCAGTTTTGCCAGTTCAATCTTGACATCATTCAGGCGCGTCTCCAGAGCGTGCACTTGCTCGCTTTCTCTCCGCTGTTCTTTTTGCATGTCAAAAAACTTGCTTCTTTTCGACTCCTCTTCTTTGTTAAAATCATTCATTTTCCGCTGGCAGGCTTCAAGCTCGGCGTCCATGTTTTTGAGTTTTTGGCTGACCGCATCCAGTTCGTTATTTAGTCTTGGGTCTTGAATTTGTTTTTTCGGTTCGCGCAATTTTTCAAGCAAGCCGCGAATTACCGCTTGAATTTCTTTTGCCTCGTTTTCAATGCCCTGGCCTTGTTTTAAAAGTTCAAGCACCTTCATTTGAAGTTCATCAATTTTTTCCAATCCGGAAACGATGTCGGCGATGGGCAGGCCGGGCGCTTTTTCTTGTTTCAGACCGGCGAGATCAATCTTTCTCTGTAGGCCAAAATATTTTTCTTTGAGTTCGGTTTTCTCATTCATTAGTTTTTGATATTCGGCTTGAATGTTTGAAAATGCGTCAGAGCGCGGCTTTTCATGTTCCAGTTTTTCAAATCCTCGACTAAGTTCGCCAAGTTTTGCGCTTGCCTTCTTGAGCTCCGCGTCTATGGCATTGAAGTTTTTTTCCTGCGCCATTATTTTTTCTTTGGATTCTCGCCAAAGGGTGCCGTAATATTTTCGCTGCAATTCATGGAGCGTGGCTTCAACCTCTTCTCTTCGTTCCAGTCTTTTGGCCAGCCGGGAGAGCGAGCGCAAGCGCGGTTCAATCTCGTTTATTACCAAGATGGCCTGATTCAGATTCTGCCGGCTGTTTTCAAGTTTATTCAACGCGGAGTGGCGTTTTATCTGAAACTGCTTCACGCCGGCGGCTTCGTCAAAAAATTCTTTTCTTTCCTGGGGTGAGGCAACCAAAATGTGGTCCACCATGCCCTGGCCGATTACGCTGTATGTTCGCGGGCCAAAATTCGCCTGCGCCAGAAGCAGCTGGATATCCTGCAGCCGCGCCTTGTTTTTGTTCAAATAATATTCGGTTTGTCCGTCGCGGTACAGCCGCCGCGTCAGCACCACTTCGGCGTAATCAATGTCGGCCGAGCGGTCCTCGTTGTTTAAATGCAAAGAAACTTCGGCAAAGCCGGAGCGGGCTCTTTTTGGCGAGCCGGAAAAAATCACGTCTTCGCTTTTTTTGCCGCGGAGCAGTTTGATACTTTGTTCGCCCATTGCCCAGCGGATGGCGTCGGAGATATTTGATTTGCCCGAACCGTTCGGCCCGACCACCGCGGTAATTCCCTTTTTATCCCCGCGCGGCGCTAAAAAGGCGAGCGAGGTTTTCGCGGCGAAGGTCTTAAAGCCTTGAAGTTCTATTTTTTCCAAATACATGTTTTTCTTATAAAATACCCGTTTTTGGGTATTTCTCACGGTAAAAAGGATTGATTTTATGACTAGATTATAGCTAAGATTCTCCATATTGACAAGGCTGGCCAAAACCATTATAGTGGTAGATTCAATATAATATTAATCTCGGTAAGAGTATATTGCGGGCATGTGGAATATGTACACAGTAGAAATCAGTTATCGGAAATCAGAAAACAGTACAGAAAGCGGAAAATGGAAACCTGCCCACCAAGCTTGACCGCTGGCATGGCAGGCGGGTCGGTTAGGAGATCGGAGATCTGAAACGAGGATGGAATAGTGACCGATTCCCCCACCTTTTTAACTGTTTTTCGGTTTCTGATTTTCGTACCGATTTCTCCCGCCTCTGGCGGGACCCCGCCATAGGCGGTGGCGTTTTCTGACAACCCATTTCAATTCGTTCTAAGAAGCTTCAATTACTATCAAAATAATTGACTTTCGTAAAAGTCTAAATATTTATGGTGCAGGAATTTATATTTCATAAAATTTACGACTCAGCCCGGCGCGCCAAAAAATCGCTTTTGGTCATGCATAAAAAGCCGGACGGCGACACCCTGGGCTCGGCCTTGGCATTTTCTCATTGGCTGGACCAAGAAGGCAAAGAGGTTAAGATTTTTTGCCGCGACCTGCCCTCGCCGTATTATGATTTTTTAGCCGGCCTCGATAGAATCACCGATGACCCGCGAGCTTTTACCGAATATGAGCCCGACCTGATTATCGCGCTCGACTCAGGCGACCTTGATTATGCCGGAGTGGGGGAGATTATGGAACAGCTTGAATATGTTCCGACCATAATCAATATCGACCACCACAAAACGAACCAAAATTACGGCGCCATCAATGCGGTTGATCCGGACTCTTCGTCCACCGCCGAGCTGGTCTATGATTTTTTTAAAACCGTCAATATCAAAATTAATAAATCAATGGCCACCGCGCTTTTGGTCGGCGTACTCACGGACACGGGAAATTTTTCAAATCCGGCCACCACCTTCGGCTCAATGCGCGCCGCTTCCGAATTGGTCGCCGCCGGCGCCCGGACCAATGAAATATCAAAAAATTTGTTAAAAAATAAATCAATTGACGCCTTGAGGCTTTGGGGCAAAACCCTGGCCCGGCTGGAAGAGAACAAGAAATTAAACATGGCCTTTACGGTTATCAAGCACGAAGATATTCAGGGCTTGGATTCTCCGGCCGAAGCCGTGGAAGGGGTGGCCAATTTTTTGAATCGCCTGCTTGACGTTGATTTAATTCTTGTTTTGCAGGAAAACGCCGAGGGCGCGGTCAAGGGCAGTTTTCGTTCAACCAATGTTGATGTTTCGCGCATTGCCCAGGCCCTGGGCGGGGGCGGGCACAAACGAGCCGCCGGTTTTAGCATTCAAGGGAAGCTTGAGAGAGATGGGGAGAATTGGCAGATCATTTAACAATCTCAAATGTCAAAAATCAAATCTCAAATCCACATCTCAAGTCTCAAATCTTTAAGATTTAATTTTTAAGATGTATTTTTGATTTTTGAGATTTGATTTTTGATGTATTATGTGCTATATTCTAATCAAATAAAATTAAATAAGAAATATATGACGGAAAAACAAAATCTTGAAACAAATCCGGAATCCCAATACCTGATTCCCACGGTTATAGAGAAATCAACCTTTGGCGAGCGGGCCTATGATATTTATTCAAGGCTGCTCAAAGATAGAATCGTGTTCTTGGGAAGTCCGCTTGATGACGGCGTGGCCAATATTATCATTGCCCAGCTTTTGTTTTTGGAATCCCAAGATCCGAAAAAAGACATCAAGCTTTACGTCAATAGTCCGGGCGGTTCAGTAACCGCGGGCATGGCGGTTTATGATACCATGCAATATATCAAATGCGATGTCACCACTATTTGTCTTGGCATGGCCGCGTCCATGGGCGCCATACTCTTGGCCGCCGGAAAAAAGGGTAAACGTTTTGTTTTACCGAACTCCGAGGTAATGATTCACCAGGTCATGGGCGGCATGGAGGGCCAGGCCGCGGACATCAAAATCCGCGCCGAGAGAATCTTGAAAATAAAAGATCGGCTGAATCAGATTCTGGCCAAGCACACGGAACAGCCAATTAAAAAAGTTGAAAAAGACACGGACCGCGATTATTTCATGAGCGCGGAAGAGGCGGTAAAATATGGCATTGTCGACAAGATAATCAAATAATAACAATCCAAGAATGTAGCCAAGGGCGAGGCGCCTTGGCTACATTTTTTTATGTACATTTTTTGATTAGCTCTTGACAATATACGCCCCAGGGTGTAAAAAGTAACGTCAGGCTGGTGGCGGTTTTATGAATTGATTTTTTATAATCTTTGGCTAGTTTTACTTAAAAATCCATTAAACTTGTCAAAGACTTGACAAATTTTAAAGAGTATGTTAATATATAAGGTTCGGATCGTTCATAATTAAATTTTTTCGGAACAAAAACAACCACT
>JAHJFT010000032.1 GCA_018824325.1 Patescibacteria group bacterium | reverse complement strand
TAATTTTATTTTTTTCTCTGCCAAAGGTGGTATGTTTTGGCGCGTACCAAAGGGGCTCACAGCCTCGGACCCCTACTCTCTTGTGGGCGCCTGCCAAAACACATGGCCTTTCTCCGTAAAAATCGTTACAACTATCTTGTAGTTATTGTATTAAATTATTGAAAAAAGTCAAGGGGCAAAACATCGCTAACCACTGAACGAATTTTAACGAATTAGTACTAATTCGTTAAAATTAGCTTAGCGATTAGTGACGTTTCTCGTGTCACGGATAAACTATCTCATACTCAATATGATCTTCCAGGCGCGGTATAACTTTGATCCAAAACGGAGAAGTGGTGATTTCCACATTCTCAACCGAACCGAGGCTCAAAAAATATGCCGAGGCCGCGGCCGGAGACATGCCGGCAATCTTGCCCTTGTCGAGCAAGGAGCTGGTTTCTTTAATCACCCCGTCGGCTTTGGCCTTGACCGTCAGGCTGGCCGCAATATTGGCCACATCATAATTATTAATGACATAAATGATTTCACTCTCGGCTATTTGGCCCAAGCTACAATCTTGGTCCAGGGCCTCCTCGAGCTTGGCGCGGATAATCTCATCCATCTGAACCGAACTGAAAAACACGGCGCTAACTTTTAATTTTATTTTTACATTAAAGCTGTCCACCTCTTGACCGGGCATGGCGTCACTCACCTTTTCCATCATCTCGCTTGAGAACGTGTAACCGTCAAGGCGCGGGTCAACCACCTCATTCATTATTACCTGTTTTGCCTGTTCTAATATGGCTTGCGAGAGCTGGCTTTCGGCCGTATCCAAATCATCATCCGAAATCACGGAAACGGTTTTTTCTCCGCCGCTCATGGCCGCGTCTGAGACCGCGTATATCTGGTCCTGCAGTCCGGCCCAAAGTCCGGGGACGGTAAACCGCGTCGGCCCGATATCTCCGGCCGAGCCGGCCTCATCAGCGTGAACCATGACCGTGACTTCGCTGCCGGCCGGCGCGACAACGCTTTCATCAACTCTGAAAAGCACGCCCTGCTCGGACAAAAGTCGGGTCGTGGCAACCAGGGGCTGGTCCTTGCTGTAATTATTGATAATCCTTACTTCGCCGCCGGCTTTAGCCTGCACGGTTTTTTCTCCGCCGCTCGCCTCAAATTGCTGGGTTTTTTCAAAAATCCTTTCAAAAACACGGCCTTCAACCTGACCGGAAGATGTGGGCGCTTCCACGATATTAACATTAAACTGAGTGGCTGTCTCCTGAATCTTGGGAAATATTTTTATTGTGGCTTTGGAAAAAGAAAGATAAGCCACCAGAGCGAGCAAAAAAACAGTTAATATCAAAAAGCTAATGGCAATCCGGCGATACAGCCGGATGCTCGGCGGGCGCTGTTTTACGATGCGCGGCACCACTTTTCTTGTTATCTGGCGTTTTTGCGTTAATTTATTTTCCATATCCTCCTGCGTTATATTATAACATTTTTTTCGGAAAAAATAAATTGTTTGCTCGTGTGTTAAATTTTTAATTCAAAGTGGACGGCATTATATTTTGAGTCAACCTCGGACAAATCCAAACCCACGACGCGATACCCGCGTCCGATAAGCAGTCTCTGCATTTGGCAAGAAACATTAAAGACCTTGGCGGTGATTGAATCATACCCCCGCTCGCCGGCGAATCGCTCGTTGCGCTCAAGTAGCTTGGCGCCGATGCCTTGGCCGCGGTATTGTTCGGCCACGCCAAAAACCCAAATATACCAGGCGCCGTCTTTTTCAAAAGCGATTGAGTCGCCCACCAGCCGGCCGTCGGCCCGGGCGGCAAGGATGAACGGCTTTTTGCGCTCAAGCTTTTTTTGATAATGCCGTAGAGAATAGGGCGCGTTCTCGTACATCTTATCAAAAATAGCCCGATTTAGTTCAACGATTTGCTCAAGCTCGGATAGGTCGGTTTGGGAGATTGTGATGGGAGGGTTCATTTTCATTATCTGCCTTATTATTTAAATTCCAAATCCTAAATAATGATCAATGACCAATTTCCAATGACCAAGACAGCGCTCCAGTCGCCCTCTTGATTTAATGTTTGG
Source organism: Patescibacteria group bacterium (assembly GCA_018824325.1). GTDB lineage: Bacteria > Patescibacteriota > Patescibacteriia > JAHJFT01 > JAHJFT01 > JAHJFT01. The sequence goes on along the minus strand of JAHJFT010000032.1, from coordinate 16,627 downwards.
AATTTTAAACATTGGAATTTGTTTGGGATTTGGCGCTTGGTCATTGGTCATTATTGACGACTTAATGCTCGAGGCTTGTTTTTCAAATAAGAGCGTCCTAATTTAAAAAATATTCAACCCCCAAAACTCACCTTGCCCGGCCCGAGCAGGGCGTCCAATTTTTCCTTGACATGGTCGTTGAATTCTACTGCTCCATTGAGACTACTTTTATTTGGCATAGCTCGCGAAAACCAATGGTTCCATGCTCTCTCCCCATACCCGAATCTTTGTAGCCGCCAAAAGGATTGCATGGCAACCAACGACTCGCCTGGTTGATTTCAACGGTTCCGGCTTCTATCTTTGACGCAACTCTTTTGGCACGTTCAATATCTTTTGTAAAAACCCTGGCCCCAAGCCCATAGACGGTGTCATTGGCCAATTCAATCGCCTCTTCCTCGGTATTGAATGTCATCATCGGAAGAACCGGACCAAAAACCTCCTCGGTCCATACGCGCATATCTTTCTTTATATTGGTTAAAATAGTTGGTTCATGGAACGCGCCCTCTAAATTCTGCGGTAATCCTCCTCCGGTGATTATTGTCGCGCCTTTATTTAACGCGTCTTTTACTTGCGCCTGGAGCAAGGCCGACTGCCTTTTGGCGACAAGGCTCCCAATGTCTGTCTTTTTATTGAACGGATCGCCCACAATCTTTGTTTCTAACAACTCTTTCAATCCACCGACCATCTTGTCAAAGACTGATTTGTGCACGATCAGTCTTTTTAGGGCATCGCACGCTTGCCCACAATTCTGGAATCTTCCATCATATATGGTTGGGATAGCCTTGGGGATATCGGCATCATCAAACACGACGCAGGGATTTGATCCCCCCATCTCAAGAATCGCTTTGATAAATTTATCCGCCGCGATTTTATAAAGCGATTTTCCTACTTTTGTACTTCCGGTAAACCATAGCAAATCAATGTCGCTTTTTGCGAGATTTTCCCCAGTATCTCCCGCTCCATAGATTTCAGAAAATACTCCCTGGGGCAAACCGTGCTTGGTCATAACTTCTTCAATAAGCCTGCCCAAAAGAGGACATTCTTCGGAAATCTTGAAAACAACCGTATTCCCCGCCAGAAGATTGGGAATAATTCCCCAAATCGCCATGCCAAAAGGAAAATTCCAAGGCGAGATAACGGCCGCAACGCCAAACGGTTCATACACGATTTTGTGCATGAAATTTTTGTCTTCGTGCGTGACCTCATCCTCTAGAGCGACTTCAGCATTATTCATGAACCATTCAAATTCTTCAACATAGCCATTTACCTCCTCAATACTCTCGATTATCGGCTTACCCATCTCTCTTGTTATTAATTCGGCAATCTCGTCAGATCTGGTTCTGAATTCCTCGCAAATAGGCTTAAGTAGCTCAATTCTCTTTTTTATGCCCAATTCTTTCCAAAAAACTTTTGCCTTGTTCGCTAATGCAACTTTTTCTCTAATCTCGTTGTCTGAAGAAATATTTACTTCTCCAAGTATTTCATAATTTTTTGATGGATTTGTGGAAATTAATCTAGCCATAATAATATCGTTATTTTTTAAACAAAGCTCACTTTCCCCGGCCCGAGCAGGGCGTCCAGTTTTCCCTTGACCCGGTCGTTGAATTCTACTTTTATGTCCGGCTCAATTTTTTTAACGCCAAGGCCTTGGCCGAAGATAAGCTGAACACGGCTCGCGCCCCGATGCTCAAGCAAGATAGTTTTAAGCTCTCCCAAGAGCGGGGCGGGTGCGTCGGCCGGAAGCTGTATTTTGACGACCGGAGAAGACACGGGATTTTTTTGCGGCCAAGCTTGCCCGCTATTGAGCTTGTTCAAAATTTCTTTGTAATTTTCCTTATTAATTTTATACGCGCTTAGGCAGATAATCTTTGTCTCATCATCTTTATCCGAAATGCGGCCGGTGAGAAGAACAGGCGTGTCTTCTTGCCACGCTTCGCTATAATCGCGGTACACGCGCGGGAAAACCACGGCCTCGGCGCCGCCGCTCGTGTCTTCAAATTTCACGAAAATCATGGGTTCATTGGCTTTGGTAAAAATCTTTTTGATGGCGGTAATTATTCCACCGACCACGACAGCGCTGTCTTTTTTTCTGGGCAGCTCGGCCAGACGAACGATTTGTCCGGACAAAACCTCTTCCAGCTCGCGAAACGGGTGCTCGGACACATAAAGACCCAAAAACTGCCTTTCCCACTGCAGGCGCTCATTTCGCGTGGCTGCCGGGACATCGATAAGCTTCAACTTGGGTCTGGATACTTGCGGCGAGGCGCTGAATAAATTGGATTGGCCGCTATCAACTTCTTTTTGCAGATAACGGTTATATTCAAGCAGATTATCAATATTTTTAAGCAATCTCATGCGCTCGCCCATTGAATCCAGCGCGCCCGAACAAATCAAGGCTTCCAAGGCTTTTTTATTGAAATTTTTGGAACTGATTCTGGAAACAATGTCCTCCAGATCTTTGTACGGCCCGTTTTCTTTGCGCTCGCGGACCATCGCCCGGATAACGTCTTGGCCAAGATTTTTTATTGCCAAAAGCCCCCAGCGAATTTTGTTGGTGTTCGGAACGATACCGAACTTGGCAAAGGATTCATTAATGTCCGGCGGCATGACCTCCAGCCCCATCTTGCGGCATTCCTCCACTTCTATGGTAATCCGGTCAATGTTCTGGCAATCAGAATTCATGAGCGCGGCCATAAAACAATTGGGATAGTGGGCCTTGAGATAAGCCGTGCGGTAGGCAATCATGGCATAGCAGGTGGCGTGCGATTTATTAAAGCCGTACGCGGCAAAATCTTCAAGCCGGCCAAAAACACTGGCCGCCTGCTCCCGCGGCACCTCTTTTTTTACGGCGCCCTCGATAAACTTAGTTTTCATCTCCTTCATGAGCGAGGCGATTTTTTTACCCATGGCTTTTCTAAGAGTATCGGCCTCTCCGCCGGTAAAGCCGGCCATATCTTTTGACACTTGCATGACTTGCTCCTGATAAACCGGTATGCCGTAAGTATTTTTAAGGGCGCTTTCCATCAAAGGGTGTTCGTAAACAATACTCTCCTTGCCGTGCTTTCTTCGGATAAAACTTTCAATCCATTGGATCGGGCCGGGACGATAGAGCGCGACCATGGCAATAATATCTTCAATGTCGCTCGGCTTGAGCTCTTTAACATAGCGCTTCATGCCGTCAGACTCCAGCTGAAACACGCCCGTGGTTTCGCCGCGGCCGAGCAGGGCAAAAGTCTTTTTATCATCCAACGGAATTTTATCAATATTTATTTTTTCGCCATATACCGCCTCAATTATCTCCAGGGTGTTCTGAATAATGGTGAGATTGGCCAAACCCAAAAAATCCATCTTAAGCAAGCCGATATCTTCAATCGGATGCAATGAATACTGGGTGATTACATCAACGTCGCCGTTTTGCGCTCTTTGCAGGGGAACGTATTCGGTCAGCGGCTTGTCGGCGATAACCACGCCGCAGGCGTGCTGCGAGGCGTGGCGCACCGTTCCCTCAAGCTTGATTGAGAGGTCAAGCAATTCTTTGGAACGCTCGTCGGCTTGATAAATTTCGCGAAGCTCGGGACTGTCTTGAACAGATTTTGAAAGCGGAATATGCCGGCCTTGGATCGGCGGAGGAATAAGCTTGGCGATTTTGTCCACTTCGGCGTACGGCCAGGCGAGCACGCGGCCGGTGTCGCGCACCGCGGCCCGGGCGGCCATTGTTCCAAAGGTTATTATGCCGGCCACCTTGTCGTGTCCGTATTTTTTTGTCACATAGTCAATGACTTCGGCACGGCGGTCATCGGCAAAATCCATATCAATGTCGGGCATGGAAATTCTGTCCGGGTTTAAAAATCTTTCAAAAAGCAGGCCATAGCGCAGAGGGTCAATGTCCGTGATTTTAAGGACAAAAGAAACAATTGAGCCGGCGGCCGAACCGCGGCCCGGACCGACCATAATGCCCTGGGCGCGCGCCCAATTTATAAAATCGGCCACAATTAAAAAGTAGGATGCAAAACCCATTTTTTCAATGGTGCTTAGCTCAAACTCCAGCCGCTCTTTGATTTCCGCGTTTGCCTCGGAATAGCGCTCACCAAGCCCTTCCTGACACAGCTTGCGCAAATATTCATTATCCGACTCTCCGGTCGGCACTTTAAATTTCGGCAAAATATCAATTCCGAGATCAAGTTTCAGATTGCACGCTTGGGCTATCTTCCAAGTATTTTCCACGGCCTCGGGCGTGTCGGCATAGGTCTTAACCATGTGCTCGGGCGAGGTCATTGAATTGTCATAATCCTTCATGCTCAATCTGCCTTCATCATTTACGGTTTTGCCGGTTTGGATGCAAGTGAGCAGGTCTTGGGCCTGGCTGTCGTCCGGAAAAACATAATGCACGTCTTTGGTGGCGACAAGCGGCGTGGCGGTTTCGCGCGCCAGCTTTATTAATTTTGGATTGAGCTCTTGATATTGGGCCATCTCGGGATGGTCCTGCAGCTCAATATAAAAATTATCTTTACCAAAAATATCTTTATATTCGCTGACCAATTTCACGGCGTCATCCCATTTGCCGGCCATGATGGCCCGCGGGATATCGCCGGCCAAGCACGCGCTCAAGGCAATCAGGCCCCCGGAATGTTCTTTTAATAATTCTTTGTCTACTCTCGGGCGATAATAAAAGCCCTCAAGATGGGCTTTGGTGATCAACTTTATTAAATTTTTATAACCGCTAATATTCTTGGCCAGCAAGACAAGATGGCTGGCGCCGTCGTCAATTTTAGGCCTTTTGTCAAATCGGCTGTTTGGCGCGACATAAGCCTCCGCACCGATAATTGGTTTGATTCCGTGCTTTTTACAAGTCTTATAAAACTCAATAGCGCCATACATGGCGCCATGGTCGGTTAATGCCAACGCTTCCATTCCGAGCTCCTTCGCTCGTTCAACCAATTGGGGAATTTTTCCCAAACCGTCAAGCAAAGAATAGTGAGAATGCGTATGGAGGTGCACAAATTTCATAGTTTTGGCTTATTGGGCTCCTCCTGATGGTAAAGTTGGGCGTAATTTTTATTTATAATTCAAGAGTGTAGATGAATAGATAAAGTTCGTGCTTTTGTCTAGCTTTGACTGAATAAAATGTCTCTTTACCCCGTCATACGACCCCGTTATCCAACGGGGCGAGAATACTCATGAAAGGTTGACAAATTGATAGTAGACGCATTTACATTATTCAAGTCCGGTCGGATGACCGGACGACGGGGTGAGACTGAAAACATTAAGGTAAAAACTATTGTTCTACAGTCTCATAATTCAATTTTTTTTCTGGGCCGGCCGCGCTTGCTTTCCTTTTTTTCGGTAAAATGCCGGATTAGATACTTGGCGCCGTCAGCGATCAGCGCGAGATAAGCCGAGGAATGTTCAATCTTTTCCAAAATGCCTCGAATCGCCTCGTCAATGCCGGCGACCCTCTCCTTGAATTCATTGGTCATGCCGTAGGCCTGCTTCAAAATCATGGCCACGTAATAAATAACCCAGCACAGAAATATGGTCACCCACAGAGCGCAAAAAGCGATAACAATGTATAAGATATCCTTAGTTGACTCAAACATATTTTATGATTTATAGACTAAATCTTATATTATATTTTAACACGATTTTTAGGTGATGACAAATTATCCAGACAAGCGCAGCTGATGACCGCCTTTTACGGGATAGGCCCTGTTGTAAAATGCGGTCATCAGACCGCATTTTTATCCGATCATACGACCGGATGGGTCAAACCGCATATATATAACGCGCGTACGAAGTATTTCAAAATCCAATAATACTTTTTAATCCGCCAATAATCTTATCGCTAATCATAAATATATCGCGAAAAGTCACCAGGGCAAGCAGGAGCAGGAGCAGTATAAAACCGACATTGTGTATGACGGCTTCGGTTTTGAAACTGACGGCCTTGCCCCTGATTTTTTCAATAATTAGAAACAGGACTCGGCCGCCGTCCAACGCGGGAAAAGGCAGAAAATTCACCACGGCCAAATTTATCGTAAGTAGGGCGGCAAACTGCAGAATGTAAACAAAACCCATTCTCGCGACCTTGCCGGTCAATACGGCGATGCCCACCGGGCCGGAAAGCTCAACCGCCACCTCCTGCTTGACAATGATATTTTTAATGAGTTGATAAAAAGCGGAAATGACTTCTTTTGTTAAATATACCGTGGATTCGGCGCCTTGAATCACGGCAAAATGCCACGGATAAGAAACAATGCCTATCTGGGCCAGGCCCACGCCAATGCCCGGTTCCCCGGTTTCGTTAATAATCTGCGGCGCGATTGATTTATTTAAATTTTCCCCTTGGTGAAGAAATAAAAAATCCAATTCCTTGCCCTGGTTTTTGTGAATGTACGCTTGCATGTTTTCAAGCGCGTTAAACTCTTGTCCGTCAATGCTTAAGACAATATCTCCGGGTTCAACTCCGGCGGTCTTGGCCGGCGAGTCCGACAGAACCGTGAAAATCTGTATCTGCCGTTCATGAATCTGGGCGCCCTGGGGCAAATCTTCAACAACCGACGGCAAACCGACCATAAAGCCGAATGATAAAATCACGGCCGCCAAAACCAAATTCATTATCACGCCGGCGGAAAGTATGATTGCCCTTTTCCAGATTTTTTTTGAAATAAGACTGTCCGGCTCGTGTTCAGCCTCGCCGCTCTCGCCTTTTATTTTGACAAAGCCGCCAACCGGAATCCAGTTCAGCGACCAAATGGTGTTTTTGTATTGTTTTTCCGAGTTGCCCCTAACTAGCTCCCATTTGTTTTGGTCGTTTTTCACCACGCCAAACACGCGCGGCGGAAAACCAAAGCCAAATTCTTCAGCCTTGACCCCAAAGATTCGGGCAGCTAAAAAATGCCCCATCTCATGGACAAAAACGATAACCGATAATATCACGAAGAAGATAATGATTGCTGTGAGCATAACTTGTGTATATATTACCATTTTTTAGAGATGCGGGCAAGCGGGCTACCCCATGGCTCTTTTGTGATATTTTAGCTTAATCTAGCTAAAAATTGCCTTGCTTAAAAATGATGCGTTTACCTAGCCAGTTTGAGGCAATGGATTGGGTATGGTCCGAAAGATCGCTTAAATAAAATTGAGATTTTTCCGCGTCGCGGGTCAGGCTTTTATCCACTCCGGGATTATCATTGAGAAATTTTTTGATTCCGGCGACAACCTCCTGGGCCGAGTCCACCAAGACGACGCGCTTACCCGCTTTCTTTTGAATCTGCGATTTTAGCAACGGATAATGCGTGCAGCCGAGAATGAGAGTATCAATATTTTTTGTCTTGAGCGGCGCGACATAGGTTTTGATTATTCTTTTTGTTTCAGCGCGCTCAATCCAGCCTTCTTCAACCAATGGCGCGAAAAGCGGGCAGGCTTTGGAAAAAACCTGCGCCCGGGCGTCCATTTCAAGTATTTTGTTTTTGTAGATTTCGCTTTTAATGGTGCCGCGCGTGCCAATCACGCCGATTCTTTTATTTTTTGTGACCTGAAGCGCTTTTTCCACGGCCGGAGCCACTACCTCAAAAAGAGGCAGACTGATTTCCTGGCGCAGTTTATCGATTGCCATGGCCGAAGCCGTGTTGCAGGCAACCACGATAATTTTCGCTCCTTTGGAAATTAAAAAACGCGCGTCTTCCAGGGCGTATCGTTCAATCGTCTGTTTGCTTTTGTTGCCGTAAGGATAACGCGCCGTGTCGCCAAAATAAATTATTCCGTATTCAGGCATTTGTCTCATGAGCTCCCGAACCACGGTCAATCCGCCGATGCCCGAATCAAATATTCCTATCATAAAATTAAAATCATTCGTTCTCCCATTTTTTATCTACCTCGGGAAACTTGTTTAACTTTTCGCTAAACAGCTCTTTTATTTCATTCATTCTTTTCTCTGTCTTGGCTTCAAAAACTAAAACTAAAACTGGTATGTTAGATGATGGACGTACCAAGCCCCATCCATCGTCAAACATAACTCGAGCTCCATTAATATCAATTACTTTTTCTTCCCCATATTCCTTCTTAAATTCCTCAGTTAACTGATTGACCACATCGTACTTCTTATCGTCAGGACAAGAAACGTGAATGGTGGGAGAAATAACATATGAGGGAGTACTTTCAATGAGTTTGGAAAGTGATTCTGGCTGTGCTGCCAAATATTCAACCACCCTTAGAGCAGAAAAAACGGCATCGTCAAAGCCATAGTAATTATCTTTGATAAAAAAATGTCCGCTCCGCTCTCCTCCCAAAATAGCCCCTTCTTCGTGCGTCTTTCTTTTAATATAAGAATGGCCCGTCTTCCACATGATTGGAATGCCGCCGTGGGCTTTGATGTCTTCTATTAAAGCCTGGGTGCACTTGACATCAAAAACAATCTTGCCGCCAGGATTCTTCTTCAGGGCTTGCCTTGCCAATAAAATCAAAAGGCGGTCTGACCAAATATTATTGCCTTTTTCATCAACCACGCCCAATCTATCACCGTCGCCGTCTACCCCGATGCCAATATCTGCCCCGACCTCTTTAACTTTTTTGCCTAACACCTCCTTGGCTTCTTTGGTCTCGGGATTGGGATTATGGTGAGGGAATGTTGGGTCAGGCTCGCAATATAGCTCGGTTACTTCGCAACCAACCCTGCGCAATGCTTCTGGCGCGAATAAACCGCCTCCCCCATTGCCACACTCTATCACCACTTTTAATGGATGGGCCAGTTTAATTCGTTTTGCCATGTCGTTGATATATACCTCTTTAATATCTTCTTTGCGATAACTGCCTTCGCCCTTCTCAAAATCGTCATTAACAATTAATTTGTAAATTTCCTGCAACTCCTCAATCAATGTCTTGGAATAATCATCAGCCATTTTAACCCCGCTCCAACCATTGGGGTTATGGGAGGCAGTAACCATCGCGCCACCCTTAACCTGAAAATGATATTGAGCAAAGTACAGAGTCGGTGTTAAGCATAATCCGATATCAATGATATTGCACCCAGTATATCTCAACCCCTTAATTAACGCATTTTTTAGACCCTCGGAATAGGTTCTTAAGTCATAGCCAACAACCATATCCTTAATATCTTTTCTAATCAAAAAAGTGCCCAACCCCTTGCCAATTAACCCCATACTCTTTTCGTTAAGCTCCTCGTCATTCACTCGGCCGCGAAGATCATATTCGCGAAACATGAATTTATTGATTTTTGCCATATTTTCAATCTAGGGAATTAGAAGTTAAAATTAGAACGGTCTGATAACTTTGACTTAACTTGAAAAATTCACTATAATTTAGATAATATTATAACAAAAATCATTGATTAAGGCTAATTCCAACTTCGTCTATTAAATTATAAATAATTCAATAAGCGAAAAATTAATAAGTTTTTCGCTAAAATAAGGTAAATTTATGCTAGCAGTATACATTATCGTCGCGGTCGTCGCCGTGGTGGCGGTCTGGTTTATCGCCACATATAACGGCTTAATTACTCTTCGGAACCGAACTGACGAGGCTTGGTCAGACATTGACGTTCAGTTAAAAAGACGTCATGACCTGATTCCAAACTTGGTAAACACGGTTCAGGGCTATGCTTCTCACGAAAAGCAGCTTTTTGAAAATGTGACCCAGGCGCGAGCCGCGGCCATGGGCGCGAAATCGCCTGAAGAGCACGCCAAGGCGGAAAACACTCTGACCCAAACGCTTAAATCTCTGTTCGCGGTGGCGGAAAATTATCCCGAGCTGCGCGCTTCGGAAAATTTCGCCAAACTGCAGGATGAACTTTCGGACACGGAAAACAAAATTCAGGCTTCCCGAAGATTTTACAACGGCAATGTCCGAGATATTAATACCAAGATGCAGAAGTTCCCGACAAACCTGATCGCCGGCATGCTCGGATTCAAGGTTTATGAATTCTTTGAAATTGAGCAAATGGAACGCGAAACGCCGGAAGTGAAGTTTTAATCTTTGGCAAAATAACAATAAGGGTAGGATATTGATTCTACCCTTATTCTATCTTTGAACAGACAAAAAACAAAAATGTAGTCGTTGCGAGCCCCGACCGCAGTCGGGGCGTGGCAATCCCGAACCCATGAGGCAAAGCCGTCTATTGTCACGTCCAATCTTTTCAAAAGGTAGAGGCAAGCCCAATTACGGGGATCGAGCCAAAAATTGATACAGACGATGATCAAAACCCACGTGGGTACGGGATTGCCGCGTCGCTCACCCTCGACAAGCTCGGGTTCGCTCCTCGCAATGACATGAGAATTGTTTTTCTGTAAAAAATATGTATAAACAAATAGACAGCAATAAAACAAGGACCGTCATTCTGATGGTTATTTTTATAGTATTTATCCTTGCGCTGGGTTATGTGTTCGGGGAAATAAGCGAGTTTGGCTATTGGGGTGTGGCACTGGCCATTGTTATTTCCGTTTCCATGGCCCTGCTTAGTTATTACCGAGGAGACAAAATCGCGCTTTGGACCGCCGGGGCAAAACCGATTACTCAAAAAGGTAATCCGTATGTTTATCGACTGGTGGAAAATTTATGCATTACCGCCGGCCTGCCTTTGCCCAAAATTCATATTGTTAACGAGCCGGCGCCCAATGCCTTTGCCACGGGCCGCGATCCAAAACACGCTTCCATCGCCCTGACCACCGGCCTGATTGAGTCCCTAGAGAACGAAGAGCTTGAAGGAGTAATCGCCCATGAGCTGTCACACATAAAAAATTACGACATCCGGCTGATGATGGTGGTTCTGGTTTTGGTGGGCATTATCGCCCTTCTGGCCAATTGGATGTTTAGAATAAGCTTTTACGGCCACGGAGGCCGACGAAGAGAAGGCGGCGGCCAGCTTGCTTTGATTATCCTGGTTATTGGCGTGGCTCTTGCCATTCTCTCGCCCGTTATCGCCGAACTCATGAAACTGGCTGTTTCAAGAAAGCGCGAATATTTGGCCGACGCTTCGGGCGCGCTTTTGACGCGATATCCCGAGGGCCTGGCCAAGGCTTTGGAAAAAATCGCCGCCTATCCCAAGCCGATGGCGCGGGCAAACAACGCCACGGCTCATCTTTTTATTTCCAGCCCATTTGGCCCTCAACCAAAAAAGTGGATGACCAAGCTATTTTCCACGCACCCGCCGATTAAGGATAGGATTACCAAATTGCGCGAGATGACCTAGGGTTTACAAATTATTTTTGACTACAAATTACAAATGCTTACGAATATACAAATGCTTGATTCACGTTCAATATGTTGTTGATTGTCTTAATAGGTATTTGTATATTTGTACTTATTTGTAATTCGTAGACAGCAATATATGGAAATTGACATTTTAGATAAATTCTCCACTAATTTAAAGGAGGTTCTTTCAAAATCGCTTGAGGCGGTTATTTTGAGTAATCGGAAAAAAGTGGAACCCGTTATCCTGTTGCATGCCCTGGCCAAACAAAGGGGTTCGATCGCCCACGAGATTCTGCATCGGGTTAATTTTCGTCCGGCCACGGAAGACAAAAATGTTTCTTCAACAAGCGCCGGCGCCACGGCAACCAAGGTAAAGAATGTCACGCCCGTACTCTCCCCTGAATCAAAACGCGCCATTGAAAAGGCGGTGCTCGCGGCAAACCTTTTTTCACATAAATACGTGGGCACCGAACATCTGCTTTTCGGGCTTTTAGAAATAAACAACCCTGACATGGCGGCCGAGTTTCGCGCCCAGGGTATTAATATTGAAAACCTAAAAAATCTAGTAAAGAATATTTTAAAAACGACTTCAAAATTTCCCTCCGAAATGATGCGCCAAGCCGATGCCCACGAAATCGAGTCAACTATTTTGGAGGAGAATCTGGATATGCCCTATACGGACCGGGCGCAGACAAGGTCAAAAAATGCGACTCTGGAATTCTTTTCCGCGGATCTCACCTCGCCGGAAATCCAAAGCAGTGTTGACCCCCTGATCGGCCGCGAACCCGAAGTCCAAAGGTTGATGCAAATTCTTTGCCGCCGACACAAAAACAATCCCCTTTTGCTCGGCGACCCGGGCGTGGGCAAAACCGCGATTGTTGAGGGTTTGGCCAAACAGATTATGCTCGGCCAGGTTCCGGCCGAATTGTCGGACAAAAAAATCCTCGCCCTTGACTTATCGCTCATCATCGCCGGCACAATGTACCGCGGCGAGTTTGAGGCAAGGCTGAAGCAAATTATTGAGGAAATAAAATCGGATAAAAATCTGATAATTTTTATAGACGAGGTGCATAATCTTGTCGGCGCCGGCGCGACCGCCGGCTCGCTTGACGCGGCCAATATCCTCAAGCCGGCGCTGGCCCGGGGCGAGCTCCACTGCATCGGCGCGACCACGCTTGAAGAATATAAAAAACATATTGAATCCGACCCAGCCCTGGAACGCCGTTTTCAAGCCATCATGACGAAAGAACCCTCTCGGCAAGAGACCTTGGATATTCTCAACGGCATAAAGGTGAACTATGAAAAATTTCACAATGTTAAAATACAGGATCAAGCGATTATCGCGGCGGTAGATCTTTCGACGCGCTTTCTTACGGATAAATTTCTTCCGGACAAGGCGATTGACTTGATTGACGAGGCGGCCTCCGGATTAAAGCTGGCCGGCCCGATAGACCCGAGGACTGGCCGCTTGCGCAAACTTAAAAACGAACTTGCTCAAACCGAGGCCATAAAACATCAGGCCGTTCTGCGGGAGCGCTATCCCGAAGCTGTAAAATTAAAAGAAAAAGAAAAAGAGCTCCACCAAAAAATCTTTCAAGCAGAAAAAGAAATCAGCCAAAACCAAATCGCTTGCCGCGAGCTTGGCGAAAACCATATATTTGAAGTCATCGCCAAGCAGCTCGGCGTTGACGCGCGCGAGATTCGGCACGGACTTGATAAAAATTTTGACGACTTAAAGCAGGCGCTTGGCCGCCATATCGCGGGGCAAGACCACGTGATAGAAGACTTGGTTAAAGCCGTCGGCCGGACAAAGATCGGGCTTAATAATCCGTCGCGTCCACTGGCTTCGTTTTTATTCGTCGGGCCGTCGGGCACGGGCAAAACCGAGCTCGCCAAAACGCTCGCCCAAACCCTTTATCCGAACCAAGACGCTCTTATCCAAATAGACATGGCCGAATTTCGCGAAAGCTTTACCGCGTCAAAACTCTTGGGCTCGCCGGCCGGCTACATCGGGTACAAGGACCGGAATAAATTCACCGACGAGGTCAGACGGAAGCCCTACGCCGTCATCCTTTTTGACGAATTTGAAAAAGCGCATCTTGATATTCAAAATCTGCTTCTTCAATTACTTGACCAGGGCGTGATTTCCGACGGCACCGGACGAAAAATCAATTTTAAGAACACGACTATTGTTCTGACGACCAATCTTGGCCAAGAGTTATTCAGCCAAAAAATCGGTTTTGAGGCGGCCGGCCGCACGCCACTGGCCGATATTTCGGAAGTGAAAAAAAACCTGACCGCAAAGCTTAACGACCATTTCAAACCCGAGCTTTTAAACAGATTGGACAGCCTGCTTTATTTTAAGCCGATTGACCGGACGGCGATGCAAAAAATCGTGGCTTGGGAACTGGACCGGATTTGCGCCTACACGCAAAATCTCGGCATTAAGCTAAATCTTGACCCAAATCCTATTGTTAATATGGTGAGTAAAAATTATCAGCCCGAATATGGCGCGCGCTCCATTAAAAAGGCAATCTTGGACCTGATAGAAAACCCTTTGTCCGAAATGATATTAAATGGTAAAATAAATAAAGGTGATAAGATAGGCGTCGGCCTTAAACGCGGTAAAGTGGAGTTCAACAAAATAAAATAGTTTATGCCCAATGAAATGACGCCGGAGCAACAAATCATGGCCTCCGAACTGGCCATGTCGCAACAGGCGGCGCGGCGCGCCCAAAAAGAAGAAACCCAGACCCAAGAAAACGCTCCAGAAGAGGCTCCCCCTGCCAGACCCATGCCGGGCCAGGCAATGGTCAGCCGCGTAGCCCAGCTCACCAAAGCAAGAATGCAGGCAAAGCTCGCCAAAGCAAAAACTGAAGAAGAAGCAGAAACTCGCAAAGCCCAGATGAAAAGAATGGTTGAGACAGTAAAAAAATTCAAAAAATTACTGCGTCTTGGTTCAGCGGCCAGTGTTTGGGGTATTATCTATCTAATCGCATCCTATTATAAAGACTATATCTTTGGCAATTTGGTGAACGGCGACCCAACCGGCCTTTTTTCCAAGAAAAAAAGTTTTTTATTTGTCACCCCCCTCTCCTTTCCCGAAGTACTGCTTCTTTTGACATTCACCTTTAATATATTCGTTTCTTGGGTTGCAACATTTTGGTTGCCCATCCTTGTAATCGCAGCAATCATTTTTACCGTGGCCACGGTCGCGAGCGGAGAATGGGGAATGATTAAGGATATAATCGACTTTTTGGGCGTGGACGTGGTTAAACCGATACTAGGGGCATTTGGTTTGTCCTTATAATAATCTTGGCTAAAGTGTATTGTAAGCTTATTATAAAAAAGGGTGATGGGGGGCGATAAAGGGTGATGACGGGGGATGAAGGGAGTTAGCTTAGTTAAAAGTCTAAAGTTCAAAATAAAGTCCACAGTTAAAAGTTAATCGCATATCATATATTCTCAAATAAGAATGACTTTGGACTTTAAACTTTTACTTTTAACTTTTGACTCTAGACTTTGAACTAAATCGATCATCAGTCCTCGATCAATTGATTTTTGCAGAAGTACTTATAATCATGGTATTTTAAAAAATTAACTATGCGTCTGGATATCAAAAAATTACTTTTAATCATTCTATTCGTAGCCATTGTGGCGGGAGCCGGCTACGCGATTTATTATTTCTTTTTCCGAGGCCCGGCCGTTCCGGCGCCAACCGAAGAGGAAGAGACGGTGCCAACCGGCCAACTGCCCGAGGCGGGCGCCGGCCAACTGCCCGAAGGCGCGGAAGATGCAGCCGAGCAACTCGCTCTGCCGACTGCTTCAAGCGTGGCCAAGGGCGGCCTGACACAGGTGGAAAGCATCACCCCGACAGTCACCACGGAAAACGCAACCCTTGGCGGCGACGGCATGAGCATGCAGTTTTATAATCCGGCAACCGGCGTCTTTGGCAAGGTTTTGGCCGACGGCACGATGCAGAATCTTTCAGACGAAATTTTTTATAATGTTGAAAACGTCACTTGGTCCAAGGACGGGACAAACGCTATTTTGGAATACCCGGACGGCTCAAATATTGTTTACGATTTTCAGTCAAAGAAACAGGTCACCCTGCCCAAGCATTGGGAAAATTTTGCTTTTTCCCCGCAGGGAGACCAAATCGCCGCGTTGAGTATGGGCATTGACCCGGACAACCGCTGGCTGTTTATTTCGGACCGCGATGGCTCAAACGCCCAAGCGATCGAGCCGCTCGGAAACAACGCGGACAAGGTGCAGGTGGATTGGTCGCCGAATAATCAAATTATCGCCACTTCAAGAACCGGCCAGGCAATGGGCATTGACCGCCAGCAGGTGCTTTTGGTGGGCAAGCACGGTGAAAATTTTCCCGGCCTGACGGTTGAGGGCTGGGGCTTTGATTACAAATGGTCAACCACCGGCGACCGAATGGTCTATAATGTCTATAACACCAAAAGCAACTACAACCCGACTGTCTGGGTGGTGGACGCGTCCGGCAACAACATCGGACAAAACAGAAAACAAATAAAAATAAACACCTGGGCCGAAAAATGCACTTTTTCCAACAATACCACGCTTTTCTGCGCCGTGCCCGATTATCTGCCCGAGGGCACCGGGCTTCAGCCTTCGCTTGCCGACAACATCCCGGATACGATTTACAAAATAGACGTGGTCACTGGCAAGAAAAGCGCCATCGGCAAACCCGAAGACGCCCCAACCATAAAAAGCCTTTCAGTTTCTTCGGACGGGAAATACATATTTTACGTTGACCGGGCCACCAATCGGATCAATAAAATGCGGCTAAAATAAATGCGCGACGCAAGGACAAAAAAAATAGAGTTGATATTGTTTATCTCTATTTTTTTATTTTTAATTCCTTTTGTCAGCCAGGCCAAAGACTGCTCTCATTGCTGGTGCCTTATTTCTCCGGACAAAATCTGCGAGCATCACACAAAGGAAGATGGAACAACTGGACAGAATATAACCACGAAAGACCAATGCGATAAATACTGCTTCAACCGAAGCACGGACGCCCAAACTTGGAGCGCGGTGCATTGCGACGACTCTTATATTGATTGGAATAGCAAAGACCAGGGCGACCCTTGCTTTGCCAATACCACGGCCGCGCCGGCGAATGACGATGTCAAGGTTCTGCCTTTTCAAGCAATTGAACCTCGGCTTTCAATCCCGGAAATTGATTTAAAATATAGCGCGGTATTAACCCAAGAAGGAGATCAAAGGTACATCACCGTGCCTTATCTTGCCGAATACATCGCTTCTCTTTATCAATACTTGGTCGGCGTGGCCACCGTCCTGGCGATTATTATGATAATGTACGGCGGGTTTCGTTGGATTTTTCAGGGGGGCG
>JAHJFT010000031.1 GCA_018824325.1 Patescibacteria group bacterium | reverse complement strand
GTAAATTGGAGAAAAAAAGTAATGAATATTTTGATTAAAAAGAATGTTGTTGAAAAAATCAAAGAAAAAACAGAAAAAAGTTACGCCCAAAACATTGATTTTTGGAAGAAAATAATGAAAGTTGATTCAGAACTCCTTTTTTATACCTATTTGTTTTTGTCTAAGAATAAATACTATTATGAATTTTTGAAGTATAAAGAATAACGCGCGCTTTTCCCACCCTTAAAATAGGTTCGCCAGTCAAAATTACTCCTTCACTCCATTTCATTCCGCTCGGGTCACTTAACAGGGCTTAAACGGAAAATGCCTCAGCTCGGCATTTTCCCAAATTGCTCCCTACGGTCGCAACTTCGTTTAAGCCCAATGTTAAGAATAAATCTTTTTGTCAGAGAACAATAAATTAGCAATATGAAAATATTACTTATCAATAAGTTTTTTTATAAAAAAGGAGGCGCGGATGTGTATTTTTTAAATCTGGGCCAGCTTCTTGAAGATGCCGGGCACGAGGTGGCGTATTTTAGCATGCACCATCCGAGAAATCTCAAGACCAAGTGGAATAAGTATTTCGTAAGCCAGGTCGGTTTCACCAAGCGAGAGGGATTGGCGCGCGAGCTCGCTAAGGCGGGCAGATTTTTTTATTCGTTTGAGGCGAAGCGGAATCTAAAAAAACTGCTTCACGATTTTGAGCCGGACGTGGTTCATGTGCACAATGTTTATCATCAATTGAGCAGTTCGGTGCTGGATGTTTTAAAAAAGCACCCGGCGCGCAAAGTAATGACCCTACACGATTATAAATTGATTTGTCCGAATTACAAGCTTTTTACCCAAGGCGCGCTTTGCGAGCGTTGCTATAAAAGAAAATATTTTCAAGCTGTTTCGCACCGGTGTTTGCAAAATTCCACGCCCGCCAGTTTATTGGCGGCCGCGGAAATGTATTGGACCAAATCTAGACAAATTTATGAAAATGTGATAGATTGTTTTGTTAGCCCGAGCCAATTTCTATCTAAAAAAATTGAGCATTGGGGCGTTAAGGCTAAGGAATTGAAGACCGTGCTGAATTTTGTTTGTTTGGGCGATTTTACGCCTACTTATGAGACGGGCGATTATTACCTTTATTTTGGCCGGCTTTCGCCGGAAAAGGGGTTGGCCGATTTGGTCGCCGCGTTCGCGGATTTGCCAAGATTAAAATTAAAAATTGTGGGCCGCGGCCCGATGCAGGCGAGTCTTAACGAGCTAATCAAGGCGCGGAATATTGAGAATATAGAACTCACCGGTTTTAAAGAAAAACAAGAGCTTTACAATATTATTAAAAAGAGCCGGGTCGTGATTGTGCCGACCCTGATGCATGATAATTATCCTTTTAGCGTTCTTGAGGCCCAGGCCCTGGGCAAGGCGGTTATCGCGACAAAGCGCGGCGGCATCGGAGAAATGGTCGTACCCGGCAAAAACGGCTATTTGTACGAGCCGAGCGTGGAGAATGATTTAAAGTCAGCGATTGAGCGCGCGGAACGAGATATTGAGATTCTGCCCGAGTTCGGCCGGCGAGCGCGCCAAAGAGTGGAAGCGGAAAATTCTCCGGAAAAGCATTTGAAAGAAATAATGGCAATATATTCGGCAAAGGGGGAATGAGGCGAGTTCAAAGTCAAAAGTCTAAAGTTAAAAGTTGTTTTTATTTAAGAATGTTTGATATATGTAAAAAATTTTTAACTTTGGACTCTACTTTGAACTTTAGACTTTAGACCTTGAACTAAAAACGTGAAAAAACTATTAATAACAATTGTCGTTATCAGCCTGATTTGTCCGGTTTACGCAAATGGAGCCCCGTTAAAAAGCGAGGCGCCTCGTTTAGCCAACATATTTTTACATTGGAGCCTAACCGAGAGCAAGGCGCGTGATTTGGCAAAATGGGACTTGGTGATTTTAGACATGGATATTCAAGCCAATAGTCCGGGGGTTTTTAGTTTGATGAGGAGGTTGAACCCGGACATAAAAATTTTAGCTTATGTGCCGCTTTCCGAAGTGATGCAGGACACCTCATCTCTTCCCAGTTCGTCAATTAGATATAAATTGACAAAAGATATTGCCGACACTTGGTATCTTACCAATCCCCAAGGCAATAAGCTTTCTTTTTGGTCGGGAAATTGGATTGTTAATATTTCAAATGAATGTCCCATGGCCGGAGGCCAGCGTTGGAACGAGTATTTGCCCAATTTTGTTAAAGACAACATCATGTCTTCGGGTAAGTGGGACGGGGTTTTTTATGACAACGGATGGGAAGACATTACTTATTTTGCCGGCGGCTCCATCGACATGAACCGCGATGGAAGCGCGGCCGGCTACAGCGACGCCAACCGTCTTTGGCAAGAGGGCGTGGCCCAAACATTGGAAGCCACGGCCGACCTTTTGGGGAATGATTATTTGGTTATGTTAAATGACGGGCCGTATTACGGCGAGCATGTTAACGGCGTGGCCATTGAAAATTTTTCAAGCAAGGACTGGTCTGATTCGCTTGGCCAATATGAAGACGTGATTGAGCAATCAGAAGATCCTTCGGTAAATATTTTAAATTCAAACACGCAGAATACTGGCTGGCAGCAGGATTATCAAAGCGCGCGTTTTGGCTATGCCAGCGCCATGCTTTTTGACGGGTATTACAGTTTTGATTTTGGGGACCAAGATCACGGGCAGACATGGTGGTATGACGAATATGACGCCTATCTTGGCGCGCCCAAGGGAGGGGCCGAGAACGCGCTTTCGCCTGGGAGCGGCCTGAATGAGGGGCTTTGGAAAAGGGAATTTGAAAACGGGCTGGTTATCGTTAATTCAACTTGGCAGGCCCAGTCAATGGATTTTATGGGCGAGTATGAAAAGATTCACGGCAAACAAGATTCGGCGCACAATAACGGAGCTATTGTCAGCGGCATAATGCTCGCGCCGCGCGACGGCATTGTTTTAATTAGGCCGATTGAGAAAATTCGGGCAGTACTTTTACCAACGGTAGTTTTGTGAGAATTTTTAATCAATATGGTGATGTTTATCGGACCGGATTTTTCGCTTATGATCAAAGATTCCGCGGCGGCAGCAACGTGGTAATGGCGGACATCAATAACGACGGCGCCGAGGAAACCGTGCTCGGCGACACTAACCGAGTTGACATATATGATTCCGCGGGCAATCTTTACAAGCGTTTTTATCCTTACACCGAGAGCTATACCGGCGGCATTAATATCACGGCCGGGGATTTGGACCAGGACGGAGACATGGAAATCGTCACCGGCACGGAGCGCGGCGGCGGCCCGCAAATCAGGATATTCAATCACGACGGCGTTTTAATCAATCCGGGATTTTTCGCTTATGACAAGGCGTTTCGCGGCGGAGTTAATGTGACCATCGGCGACCTGGATGGGGACGGGTGGAAAGAAATCATCGCCGGCGCCGGAACGGGCGGCGGTCCGCATATCCGGGTTTTCGGGCTGGACGGGCGCGTGATTAATCCGGGATTTTTCGCTTATGACAAGGCGTTTCGCGGCGGAGTTAATGTGGCGGTCGGCGATATTGACGGAGACGGCGTTGACGAGATTATTGCCGGCGCCGGACAGGGCGGCGGCCCGCATGTCAAGGTGTTTGACAAGACCGGCCGGTTGCTTTTTTCGGACGGGTTTTTCGCGTTTGACGCATCCGACCGCGACGGAGTCAAGGTCACTTGCACGGATTTGGACAATGACGGCAAGGACGAGATAATCGCCGAGACAACTTCAGTGTTTACGATTTCCGCGTTTTAGGGATTTTTGCATTATGATATTATAAATTTGAGTATGGGCAATTTTCATTCAAAGCCGTATTATGATGACTGGGTTAAATTGGCGTCCCCGGAAATAAAAGAATTCCTGCAAGCCGAGAATAAATTTATTCAGAAAATTTTATCGCGCAATTGTCAAAAATGTTCGGTTTTGGACATTGGCTGTGGTTATGGCCGGACCATTGATTTTATTCATAAAATTCCTTTAAAAATTGTTGGCATAGACAATAATAAACGAATGGTGCAGAATGCCAGGCGCAATCTTAAAAAATATAAAAATGTAAAAGTAATGTTAATGGATGCCTCTGGTCCTAAATTTAGAGAAAAGTTTGATTTTGTGCTATGTCTGGCAAATACCTTTGGTAATTTTTCTTCGGATAAGATCAAGGCCTTGGAGGGGATGAAACGCGTTTTAAAGTGTAGCGGAAAAATAATCATTCATGTTTATAACCAAAAGTCACTTAAATTTAGATTGAAGGATTATAAAAAAGCCGGCATGCCAATTTTAAAAATAGACAAGGCGGGCACGGTTTATTCGGCCGACGGATTAAAGCTTGAGCAGTTTAGCGCAAAACGTTTGAGAGAAATATTTTCCAAAGCGAAATTAGATGTTAAGATCGGTCAATTGACGCCCATTTCTTATATCTGTGTTGCGACAAAGCGGGCGGTGGATTAAGGGCATCTATCCATTAATTTAAAGCCACTTCATTAATTTCTAAAAAATTGCTATCCTTTATATATATGCCAAGTAAGAAAAATAAAATCATAAAGCTGCCCGAGGAACAGGTTTTGAGCGAGCAAGAGTTTGACGAGCAGAAGTCCAAAGGCAAGGGTAATGTTTTCATTGGCACGCTGAACGTGGCCATGCGCCCGGCCCAGGCCCTGACAGGGCATGTGAGCAAGGCTTATAAGACAAGATATGAGGGCAGATATAAGAAAGCCAAGCTATTCTTCTATATAGATATAGTTCTTTTGGGCGTTATCGCGGCCTTGGCCATTACGGTGGTTTTTTTGTATTTTTACAAGCCCTCGGTGGCGGACAAGATTAGGGTTGAGGAAGTTATTTTGCCGTCCGAGGCAGTGAGCGGACAAGAGCTCAGTTTTATTTGGACGTATAAAAATGAAAGCGAGGTAATTTTGGATGAAATGTACTGGAGTTTCAATGTGCCGGAAAATTTTGAGATATTAAGCACGGCGCCGGCTCGGAGCGACGCGGAAAAAAATGTAATCAGCCTGGGCGCGCTGCCGCCGGGCGCCGGAGGCCGAATAAAAATGTACGGACGCGTGTGGGGCACGATCGGCGACGCGCAGACCATTTGGTCAACGCTCGGTTTTGTGCAGGCGGAAAACAGAAAAAACGAGCAAAAGGCCGTGGCCACGAGCTACACCATATCGGACTCGGTGCTTGACGCCAGCTTGAGCGCGCCGGAAAAGCTGGTTAATAATCAAGAGGTGGAGATAAAGTTTAATTGCGCAAACGCGGGCGACCAGGCGCTTCAGGGCATTGAACTGCATCCGTATTGGCCGGCCGGGTTTGAGTATATTTCGTCGGACGTGGAGCGTAGCGGCGATATTTGGGAGCTGGGCGCGCTTGAACCGGGCGAGAGCCTAGAGATGGAGATTGAGGGATTTTTAAGCAGTCCGGAAGGCAAGGCGTCGTTTTATTTTGAAACATATGTTCAAATTGAAGGCCAGGACGTGAGGCAGGAGATTTTGGGCAGCATCAGCGAGGTGCTTCCGCCCCAGCTTGAAGTAACGACTATTATAAACGATAGCGCCACGCCCGCGCTTGCATGGGGAGGCGAGGCCAAGATAGGGGTGAATTATACTAATATCAGCGATTATGAACTTGAGGATTTGTCGTTTGCCATTGAAGTTGACCCGTATCTTATAAATACGGCGCGTGTTTCCGGCTTGGAATATGCGGACGGAAAGTTTTACATTCAAGCTGACGTGGATTCTCTTTCGCCCGGAGACAGCGGCCAGGTTTTGGCGAGTGTTTATTTAAAGAGTTCTCCGGATTGGTCTTATTTTTCCGAGGTGAGCGAGATTAGCGTGCCTTTGGCCGTGCAAGTGAGTTACAATATTCAGGGCGAGGAACAAGAGGTGGTATATAAGACGGGCCGGACAAGCGTTAAAATGCAGAGCCAGTTTTACATCAAGACTTTTGCCAGATACTGGGCGCAGGAAGGGGACCAGCTTGGCCGCGGGCCCATTCCGCCACGGGTGGACCGAGCCACCAAGTATTGGGTTTTCGCGAATCTTGGCCAGACAACAAATAAACTTTCAAATATTTATTTGCAGATTAAATTGCCGGCCAATGTGACTTATGCCGGGCTTTCCAGCGTGACCCTGGGTGATAAGATAAGTTATGACGCGGATAATCATTTGGTGACATGGTTTCTTAAAAACCTTGAGCCGACCATGGTTTCGGGCGGCCCGACCGTGGCCGTAAGCTTTGAAGTGGAGGTTGTGCCCACGGCCGCGCAAGTCGGCGCGCCGGCTTCGCTGGTCGACTGGGTGAAAATGAGCGCGTTTGATGAATTTGTCGCGCAGGATATTGGATATACCGCGGGCGCGATTAGCACGGACCTGACCTATGATAGCAAGGCGAGCGGCTTGGGCGATGTGCGGTATTAAATTTATTTTAGTATCAAAAAAGAAATCTACGAAATTACTTTTAATCTACGAAATTACGAATACGGTACGAATATACGAATTTATGATGAATGTTCAATTATTCTATGTATGTCCGAAAAAACATTCGTATATTCGTAAAAAATTCGTAATTTCGTAGATTATCCCCAATATAACAAAACACTCTGAAAAAATTCCAGAGTGTTTTATTTTTTTATTTTTAAATTTATTTTTGGCAAAACTACGCTAAGCGTAATTTGGCCAAAAATACTGGGCAGTGGGGGAGCAGAGGGTTTTTTCCCTTTCCCACTGCCCAGATGGCGTAACGAAGCGTTTCTCCGTTTTTCACAAAACCACGGCGCGTGATTTGGTAAAAAATGGAGGGCGGCAAAGACTAGGTTGGGGGAGTACCTGTCTTTTGCCGCCCATAAATCCCCAAGAGCTCGGTAGAGCGAAGTGGACATAGTGTGGGTCGGGGATTAGACCCACACTGTGTTTGTAAGGAGGGTTTTCTTTGGGAAAGTATGCTTACGGTAATGAAGTGCAAACGCGATTACAGGCCTGGCAGGAACCATCGGGACATTCGGGCATTGATACGAAAAGGTGGGTGATGTCAAGCGCGTCCAGATCATCAGCGTCGTATCCTGAACGGCAGATGAATGTCCCTCGTGTTTTACAGCCTTCTTCTACTGTGTAGGAGCCGTTTCCGTAGTAGAGGGGCGTGTCAGGAGAATAATCGACAAAAGCGGCTTCATTGAGCTTGATATACGCGCCCACGAGTACGTAGGGTGGCGTTGTGAACTCAATGCAGTCTAGTCCAGGGCCAGAAGCGGAGAAGTCCGGGTCTCCGTCTGCGGAGCCCAAGGTTTCCCAACCATCGTTCCAGTCGCTAACCATGATTTCGCCTGCCGATTTGACAAACGTTTCTGCATGCATGCGATCGGGCCTGACTTCGTCCATGTCTCGACACCATTTGCATGTGGCGATGCCGCTGTAAACGATGCCGGTTGGCTCCTCCTCGGCCGCGTCTTCTTCGGTCGGGTCCTCGGTAGGATCCTCGGAAGAATCTTCCACGACATCGTCTTCCACCGCGTCTTCGGTTGCGTCGTCTTCGGCCGTGTCTGGCGCGGTGTCTTCCACCACATCTTCCACGACTTCGGGCGGCACGTCTTCCACGGAATCGTCTTCCATGGGGTCGGATATCATATCCTCGTCCGCGTCCGGTTCCTGACAGTCGGGGTCGCGCCCGTCCACCAGTCCGTCTCCGTCGTCATCCAGACCGTTGTCGCAGATTTCGCCCGGAGGAACTTCTTCTTCCTCTTCCTCGGCTACATCTCCGTCTTCGTCCGCGTCGGTCTGGCAGTCGGGGTCGCGTTCGTCCACGAACCCGTCGCCGTCATCGTCAATGTCGTTGTCGCAGATTTCCTGGAGACCGGCATCGCCTTCGCTTTCGGCGTCATCCTGGCCGTTACTGAGCTCGTTGTCACAGCCGGCCATTGTGAGCAGAAAAATTGCCATTGCTGAAATTGCTGATAACTTTTTCATCTCAAACCTCCTTATTGGTTTATGGTTGTTTTAAGGGCGTTTTAGTACATTTTTGGCTAAATATAGGCAAAATGCCCATATTTAATAATATAATATACCATATTTGCGCAGATTTGTCAAGTCCCCCCCTCACACCTTTTGGGCGAACGCCGCCGCTGGCGGCGTGAGTATACTCGCCCAAAAGGTGTGAGGGTATTGACATTTTTGTGAAAATGTGGTATATTTATTTGTTAATATTTAAACACTACTATGCGTATTGCACTTGTGGGACAAAAAGGCATGCCAGCTCGCTTTGGCGGTATTGAGCGCCATGTGGAGGAGTTGGCCAAACAGCTTGTTTTTCTGGGACAAGAGGTTTTTGTATATGCCCGGCCTTGGTTTGCGCGGGAAAACGGCCAAAAGGACGAAATAAATGGTGTAAAATTAGTATATATATCAAGTATTAAAACCAAACATTTGGACGCGATTTCGCATACTTTTATTTCGCTTATTCACGCTATGCGCCAGGATTTTGATATTATTCAT
>JAHJFT010000030.1 GCA_018824325.1 Patescibacteria group bacterium | reverse complement strand
GACTCAGTTATACGACCCACGTCGAGTAGAAAAGTTGAGCTGTCCGGAGTACTTGAAACTTTATACAGATACAGTGTGGCCGAAGTCAACGTTGTCCCGGTCTTGGATGGCAAAGTGCTAGTAGAGAAGGATAGATATGTAGCCATAATACTCCCGTCATTATCCACACCTGCTAACAATGAAGTTTCCGACCCGAAATTTATGTCAGGCTCCCTATTGGAGATATAAGAATCTTTATTAATATCAATTCTTACCGAACCAGAACTGGGAGCCGAACACGAACCCCATGAACAGGACGAGGAACAGGTCTGGGAGCCGCTTCCGCAAGCGTTTGAACATGAGCGAGTATCACCGCGACAGCAAGAGTAGGTCTCGTCGCAGTCATCATCGCAATCATCGTCTCGGCCGTTGCAAGTTTCGGTCGCGCCCGGATGAACCGATATCTCCGTATCGTCGCAGTCGGTCCGACGAGGGCAATCGGTATCCGTGCATGATGTCGGATAATAAGTATCGCCATCACCGTCGGTGCAGGAGCAGATGACGCATCCTTCGTCCGTAGTGCCGTCGCAGTCATCGTCTCGGCCGTTGCAGGTCTCGGTCGCGCCCGGATGAACCGATATCTCCGTATCGTCGCAGTCGGTCCGGGGAGTGCAATCCGAGTCCGTGCAAGAGGTCGAATAGTAACCGTCGCCATCGCCGTCCGTGCAGGAGCATGGCTCCTCCCGCTCGCACAAACCGGTTGAAGTATTGCAAATCCAGCCTTCACCGCACCATTCACTTGACGGACAAAAAGGAACACAAAGATTGTATATCGGCGGATCGCCCATCCAGTCACACACATATCCATCGCGGCAATCTCCGTTTGTCAAACAGTCATCATAACAACGGTCGTCCGCGCAGGTTGAACCACCTGGGCAAGACTCGCTGGAACAATCTTGCGTGCAATAACCGTCAGGCCAGCCACTACCGCAAATCTCACCCTCGCAATCGCCACTATCCTCGCACGGATCTCCGATACCACCCAGTTCGGTGTAGTAACAATCCGAAGTATCAAACCCACACGAACCCGAACAGTCAAGGTCGCCCCCGTCATAACCCAAGCCCTCACAGTTCTCGCCGCCCAGGTTGGTGCCGTCGCAATCCTCGCCCGAGTCAATCACGCCGTTGCCGCAAGGTTCCTCATCGTCGCAATTTGAAGTATCAAACACGCACGAAGCGCATAAAAGCGAGCCCCCGCCTTCAAAACCCAGACTAAAACAGGTCTCGCCGCCCAAGGTGGTGCCGTCGCAATCCTCGCTCCCTTCAATCACGCCATTGCCGCATACGCCGGTATCGCAGATTGGGTCATCTTCGCAATCACTGTCCGCGCAATCAGTGTCCGAATCGCAGTCATTATCCACATCGTCCTTGCAATTATGCTCATGCAGTCCGCTGGACGGACAGTCCGGGTCCCAGCAGTCAATACTTCCGTCTCCATCATCGTCCACGCCATTGTGGCAGTCTTCCTCGCCACAATCAATCTTGTCCGCGCCATCTATGTCACCGTCGCAGTCGTTGTCCTTGCCGTCGTTGCAAGACCTCTCGGTCAGGCCTTCAAATCCGCAATCCGGATCCCAGCAGTCCGCGTTGCCATCGCAGTCGTTGTCCAAGCCGTCGTTGCAAATCTCGGGCTTGCACTCATCGCCATTGTCGTCGTTGTTCGGCCCGCAACAAAGGGCCAGCGCCAGAACGGACAATAAAATGCCCGCCACCTTGATGTTTGTCTTTTCCATGTTTTCCTCCTGAAACATCTGGCTCCCACTTTGATTAAGGCGGGGAACGCGTTTTGCCTTAAATTCCCAAAAATTACGCAATCAATTAGCTCACTTATCCCTCTCTTTTCTGTTTAATGTCAAATTTGTCAAAGACCACGAAAGAACGATTTATTGCTATTTTTATAACAGATATTCTCAATCTGGTCAATAGCTTCAAAAGATGACCATAAAACAACGTCTTCCCACCTTTCTTGCCAATGCCTAATTCTTATGATATTTTGCTAGCGCAACCCCATGAAAATCAGCTTTTACGCGCTTGGCTGCCGCGCCAATCAAGCCGACAACAGAAAAATTCAGCAGGAGCTTGCCAAAATCGGTTGGCAAGTTGTTTGTTTTAGCGAACCGGCCGACTTCTGCGTGGTTAATATCTGCGCCGTCACCAGCGGCGCCGAACAAAGGTCCAGGCAGATGCTCCGCGCCGCCAAAACAAATAACGCCCATGTCATTGCCTCGGGCTGTTTTATTGAAAAAATACCCGAGATTGACCTGTATTTTAAATCTCCAAAACAGACGCTTAATTATCTGAAAAAAATACACACCTCAACGCCCAAGCCGATTCCCCGCACGCGAACGCGAAGTTTTATAAGAATTCAAGACGGATGTAATTTTGACTGCGCCTATTGTTTAATCAAAAAAATCCGCGGCCGTTCGCGCTCAATCCCGCCGCACGAAATTATTCGGCAAATCAATCAAGAAATAGCGCTTGGCCGAAAAGAAATCACCCTGACCGGAATAAACATTATGCAATACGCGCACCCGGGATTCAATCTTGTCAAACTGCTTGAAAAAATACTGGACAAAACCGATATTCCGAGAATCCGCCTTGGCTCCGTTGACCCGCGCCTGGTGACCGATAATTTTATCAATCTCTTCAAAAATCCCCGTCTTCGTCCTGATTGCGGTCGAGACTCCGATGGGCAGGCCCGCCTTCTCCCCCATATTCATCTTTCCCTGCAAAGCGGCAGCGATAGAATCTTGAGACTCATGAACCGCGGCCATACCACGAAACAATATTTAAAAATCATTGAACAAGCCCGCGACCTTAATCCGCTATTTTCTTTTACCACCGACGTTATCACCGGCTTTCCCGGCGAAACAGCCGCGGACCACGAAAAGACCCTTGGCATCATCAAAAAAGCCCAATTCACCAAAGTGCATATTTTTCCTTATTCCGACCGGCCCGGAACCGCCTCGGAAAAACTCGGCCACAAAATTCCGCAAAAAATCAAAAAACAACGTTTGCGCGAGATTGAACAAATCGCCCAGGCCGCGAAAAAAAATTGGCTGAAAAATTATCAAGGAAAAACTCTTGATGTCTTGTTTGAACAAAAAACTGACCGCGCTTGGCAAGGATACACGCCTTATTATTTTAAAGTAAACCAAGAAGACAGAAACGATCTAACCAATAAAATCATCCAAGTTAAAATTGGGCAAAAGAATTTTATTTAATTTTTTTAATCAAAAAAACCGGCTCCACCATGATGCCGATTTTTTATTTATTAAAATCAATCCTTGGCTATTTTTAAAATCATTTCCGCCATCTTGATTCGTGCACCCCGCGGCAATACCTCGGACATTTTTTTAGCCTTCTCTTTCAATTGCTCAATATTAGCAAAAGAATCTCTGACCACTCCGACAAAACTTTCCGGCGTTAATGTTTTTTGATTTACAATCTGCAGCGCGCCCGCGCCTTTAAACATGTCGGCGTTATTCTCCTGATGCGAATCCGGTATGGGAATTAATATGGTCGGCTTGGAAAGCGCGCTAAGCTCGGTCAAGGTGCCCATGCCGGCGCGCGAAACCACCAAATCGGCGATATCATACGCGTACGGCATGCCCTCGGTAAGGAGCTGATAAACGCGATAACCCGGCTCAGGGTTTAATCCGCCGGCTTTGCCCGGTCCGGCAATGTGAATTACCTGGCATATTTTTAATATCTCGGGCAATGATTGAGCCAGAATCTGATTTATGCTTCTAGCCCCAGTTCCTCCGCCTAATGCAAGTAGCACCGGCCGATTTGGGTCAAGGTCAAAATATTCAAAAGCCTCTCGCCGAAATGTGTGAAAAATATCTTCCCTCACCGGATTGCCTGTCCAATGAACTTTTTTTCCCCTAAAATCATCCAAAGATTTTTTAAAACTTACGGTAATCGCCTTGGCGAACGGGCTCATGATTTTATTGGCAAAACCAGACCGCGCGTCCTGCTGATGAATGAACGCCGGTACGCCCATGAGCCAACCGGCAATAACCACCGGCACGCTGATAAATCCGCCGGCCGAAACAATAACCTGCGGCCTAATCCGCGCCAGATGATAAGCCGCCTGGCAAAGCCCAATCAGAAAACGAAAATTATCAATCAAATGATAGATTGAAAAATACCTTCTAAATTTGGCCGTGGCAATGGAGATAAACGGGATATGATATTCCTGTATCAACCCTCTTTCCGGACCGTTCTCCGTGCCAATCCAAAAAAGTTCAATCAAAGGATCCCGTCTTCGGAGTTCCTCGGAAACCGCCAAAAGCGGCGTCACCGGCCCCAAAGTAAACCCGCCTGTAAGCATTATACGCATATTAACTTCTTTACCTATATAATTTATTTTTGTTTTGAATTTTTTGCAATATTTAAAAGTATCCCCATGCTCGCCAGCGAAACCATCAGCGAAGAACCGCCGGCGCTGATAAACGGCAAGGGCACGCCGGTCATGGGCACGATACCGACCATTGAACCAATATTTATGAACGCCTGAATCACTATCCACGACGTCAGGCCAACGGCCAAAAGTTTGCCAAAATCATCCGACGCGGCCAAAGCGATCTTAAGTCCTCGAATCAAAAGAAAAAGAAAAGCCAAGACAAACAAACAGGCAAACAAAAAACCAAGCTCTTCAGCCATAATCGCAAATATCGAATCACCGGTAACCTCGGGAAGATATTGAAACTTCTGCCGAGAATGTCCCAACCCCAGACCGAAAAACCCCCCCGAGCCAATGGCCAGCAGCGCCTGATTAATGTGATAACCAATGCCCTGCGGATCCAATTCCGGATGAAGAAAAGTCATAAACCGCGCCGCTCGATAAGGCGCGGTTTTTATGAGAAGCATGAATACGCCCGCACCGACTCCGCCCAAGAGCCCAAGCCAGTGAAGCCGGGCGCCGGCCGTAAAATAAACAATAAAAGCGGTCGCCGCGATAATTGACATGGTGCCGATATCGGGCTGCAGTATCATGAGCAACATAATCGCCCCCAGGCTGACAAGGAATGGCAAAAGCCCGGAAGCGAAATCCTTTATTTTTCTCTCCCCCCTTGACGCGAGCCAAGCGGCCAAATAAAAAATAAAGGTGACTTTCACCAACTCGGCCGGCTGAAAAGAATATCCAAGAACAGTTACCCAGCTCTGGGCCGATCCGTACTTCGCGCCAATGCCCGGTATAAAAACCGCGAGTAAAAGAACCACCGAGACCGCCAGGGACGCCAGCGCGTATTTTTTCCAAAATCTATAATCCACAAAAAAACAAACAAAAAACAAAAAAAGTCCGGGCAAGAGACCGTAGGCTATCTGATGCTTTACGTAATAGTAACTATCTCCAAATTTTTGATAAGCCACCGGACCCGAAGCTGAAGAAAGTATTATCAGTCCGAAAAACAACAATACGCCGACGAGTACCAAGAGCGCAATATCCGTATTTTTAAAACCTTTAAAAAGTTTGCCCATTTTGAGATAATTTATGGTAATCTCTGCAAAATCACACCCTGAGTTTATGGGAAAAGGGTGATGAATGAATGAACAAAGTTCAAAGTCTAAAGTTAAAAGTAAAAGTTTTCACGAAGTGATCACTTGGCGAAAAGTCCAAGGTTGCTATTATTTGAGAATATCTGATATATATGGGCAATTTTTAACTTTGAACTCTATTTTGTACTTTAGACTTTTGACTTTGGACTGAACCGATTTCAATCCGCTCTAAAAAAGATAGTTGCTATCAAAATAATTGACTCCCGCAGAAATCCTTATGTTCTATCCATGAGATAAATCGCCAGGCCAATGAACGCCATGACAATGGAAACCACCCAGAAACGCATCACCACCTTTTGCTCGGGCCACCCCATGGCCTCAAAATGATGATGGATCGGCGTTGAACGAAAAAGCTTTCTTTTAAAAACTTTTTTGGAAAAAATCTGCAGTATAACCGAAGCGGACTCAATGACAAAAATGAAACCGATTATTGGAAGCAAGAGTACGCTTTTGGTCAGCATGGCGACAATACCCAGGGTGACGCCAAGCGACATCGCGCCGGTGTCACCCATAAAAAATCTGGCCGGATTTATATTAAACCACAAAAAAGCGAGCAACGCGCCCAGAATTACCGCGCAAAAAGCCGCCAAGTCATATTTTCCCTGCAAGAAAGCGATGGCCGCGTACGCGCCAAAAGAAATCATGAGCGCGCCGCCGGCTAGGCCGTCCAGACCGTCGGTTTCATTCACGGAAAAAGAAGTCGCCACGATAACCAAAATAAAAAACGGGATTATCAACCAACCCAAAGTCACGTCTCCGACAAAGGGCACATGAATAATATCCCAGCCCAGTTTATAATAAAACCACCACGCGCCCACCGCGGCAATAAGAGTATAAATAATAATCCGATGGCGCATTCTCAATCCCCCGCCGTGCGGTCCAATGCGCCGGACATTGTAATAATCGTCAAGCAAACCGATCAGCGCCGAAACCACCAGAACGCCCAGGGGCAGAAGAGTTTGCGCGCGGCTGAGAAAATCAAGCGAACTTATAAAGCTCTGCTTAAAAATAATGGCCAGATTGGCGAAAAGCACGGCCAAAACCAAAACCGTGCCCCAAATCAAAACTCCGCCCATGGTCGGCGTGCCCGCCTTGGCCTTGTGCAGGCGGGAAAAAACCGGCGTGTCTCCGTCGTCGCGAATGCTTTTTCCCAATTTATGTTTGTATAAAAAATGAGTAAGCAGCGGCGTCCAGGCCATTGCCGCGACAAAAGAAATGGCCGTTAAGGCGAGAATTCTCAAAACTTGAATGGAATCGAGCATATTAAATATTTAATAAAGTTATCAACGCGATGCTCACCAGCAACCCCAGCTCAATCAACGGGTTGCCGGCCGCCAGAAAACGGGACAAAAATTTTTCTTTTTTATAAAAAAAGAAAGTCAGAAATATATTCAAAAGCATAAAAATCAAACCCAGCGCCGGAATGATAAACACCTGATGCCACGGGCCAACCAAATCAACGCCAAAATAAATGTTATAATGCAGGGATAAAAATTCCAGGTCACGGGCGATCGGCATAATCTTTAAAAAAATCAAAAACCAAATCGCCAAATGAAATATGATGGCAAAAACCGTGCATATTCTTATCCATAAATCCCGCCAGAAAATTAGAATGATTTTCGATTTCATTGCTATATACAAATAACCTAGCTGTCTACGAATTACAAATGATTATCCCAAGGGGACCACTTCGTGGCAAATATACAAATTCTTAATTAATGTTCAATATTCCATTGCTTATCTTAACAGGTATTTGTATATTTGTACCTATTCGTAATTTGTAGACTCGTTAACCAATATATCTAAATTACCACCTAACCAGCGCAAAATCAAGAGTAATCAAGAATAAACCGACTCACCTATTCCACGGCAACCACTTCTTTCAATTCCGGCCAAACCTGCTTCAAATTTCCTTCAATAAATTGCTTGAGCGTGGCCGCGGAAAATGGGCAACCCACGCACGCCCCCTTGAGTCTGATCTGGACGCGCCTGTTCTTTAAGTCCACTTTAACCAACTCCAAATCCCCGCCATCGGCCTGAAGCCCGGCACGCAGTTCTTCGCATTTTTGTTTGATTTTTCGCTCAATTTCCATATAGGTTGACGTATTTTTTAAACTGGTGTAATATAATACTCAAATTGGCATACTAATCTTTATCTAAAATAAAACAAAAGTATGGCGCATAAAAAAGCCGGCGGCTCAACAAACTTAGGAAGGGACTCACAATCAAAGCGCCTTGGCGTAAAACTCTACAACGGAGAACGCGCCAAAGCGGGCAGTATTTTGGTTCGCCAGCGCGGCACCAAATTCCGGCCCGGACGAAACGTCAAGCGAAGCGGCGATGACACACTCATCGCGACCGCCAGCGGCATCATTGCGTTCAGCCGGCGCAAAATAAAAAGATTTCATGGAAATCTCAAATGGGCCAATATCGTCAGCGTGATTCCCAAAAAATCCTAAAATTTTGTAACCAATCTTTAACCACCGCCCAAGAACCAAAAAATTTTGACACGCCGTTTATCAATGTAGGGACAGAATATATTTTGCCCCTACTTTTTTTTATTATTTTTATCTCCCCGAAGCGCCGCGGCGATAAACTCGCGAAACAAAGGATGCGGGTGAAGCGGCCTTGATTTAAATTCCGGATGAAACTGCGTGGCCACAAAAAACGGATGATTCGGAAGTTCAATAATCTCAACCAGCCTTCGGTCCGGCGAACGGCCGGCAATCATCAAACCCTTTTCCGTCAAAATATCTCGATAAGCGTTATTAAATTCATAACGATGCCGATGCCTTTCAGAAATTGTTTTAGCGCCATAGGCTTTCCGGCTAAGCGAATCCGGATGCAGCACGCACGGATACGCTCCCAACCTCATCGTTCCGCCGTAATCCTTGTCATCCACCTTATCTTTCTGCTCATCCATGATATGAATCACCGGATATTTTGCCTTGGGGTCAATCTCGGTTGTGTTCGCCGCGCTCAAGCCGGCCACGTTCCGGGCGAACTCAATCACCGCGCACTGCATACCATAGCAAAGCCCAAGATACGGAATATTATTTTCACGCGCGTGGCGAATCGCCTCAACCTTGCCCTCAATCCCACGCGTGCCAAAACCGCCCGGTATAATCACCCCTTCAAGCTTGGCAAGGTCTTTTATTTTCTTCGGGTCTTTTTCAAACTCTTCGGAATTCATCCATAAAATTTCCGGTTTAACCTTATGGTGCCAGCACGCGTGTTTAATGGCTTCAAGAACCGAAATATACACGTCCGACAAAACAAAACTGCCTGTGCTGAAATACTTGCCAATCACGCCGATGCGCACCGGTTTTTTCACGCTCTTGATGGTTTGAACAAGCCTGGCCCAATCCTTGGGTTTCTGCTTCTTCGGCTCAAGACCGAATTTCGCGAGAATGCGCTCGGCCAATTTTTGTTTTTCAAAAATTATTGGCACCTCGTAAACCGTGTCCGCGTCCGGCGCCGAAATAATGTCTTCTTTTTCCACGGCGCAAAAAAGCGATATTTTTCTTTTCCTGGGTTCGTCCAGCGGCCTTGAGCTTCGGGCAATGACAAAATCCGGATTAATGCCCGCCGAATTAAGCGTCCGCGCCGCGTGCTGGGTCGGCTTTGTTTTCATCTCCCCGATTTTATCCGGAATAGGAAGATAACTGACCAGGGCGAACAAAACATCTTTCGGGCTGGCCAAATGCATCATGCGCGCCGCCTCCAAAAATAAAATATTTTGATACTCGCCCACCGTGCCGCCGATTTCTATCAGGGTAATCTCGGCCTTGGCGCGCTTGGTGGCGTGACGGATCCGCCGCACGATTTCCTCGGGCACGTGCGGCACCACCTCAACGCACTTGCCTTTATAGCCGAGCGCCCTTTCCCGCTCAATCACCGAAAGATAAACCCGGCCCGTGGTCATGTAATTTTCCTTGTAAATATTGGTATTTAAAAATCTTTCATAAATGCCGATATCCTGGTCCGTTTCGTCGCCGTCGTCGGTCACGAAAACCTCGCCGTGCTCAACCGGATTCATTGTACCGGCGTCAACGTTGATGTACGGGTCAACTTTTATTGCCGTCACGTTATATCCCCGGTCTTGAAGAATTTTTCCCATGGCCGCCGAAGAAGTGCCCTTGCCCACGCCGGACATCACCCCGCCGATTACGAATATGTATTTTCCCATATTATTCCCGCGTAATTTTAATTTTAATCGCCTGTTTTACGTTGTTGCCGAAATCAACCATGGCCTCATGCTCGCCCACCTCCTTAATCGGCTGTTCCAGCCTCACCGCGGCCGAACCAATGTCAAAACCGTTTGCCGCGAGTTCTTTCTTTATGTCATTTTCGCGAATTGCCGCGTAAAGCTTTTTGTCGCTCTGGGTCGTCTTTGCCTTAATTGATAAAATAAAACCCTTTATTTTTTCGCAAAGGTTTTCCGCCTTGCCTCGGTTCTTAGACGTCTGGGCCTGTACACCCCGCGTCCCCTGTCTCAGCCGGGACACGGCTTGAGCCGTCGCCGGCACAGCCAGGCCGCGCGGAAATAAAAAATTTCTTGCATAACCCGAAGCAACCTCGCAAATCTCACCCCGCTCCCCGGCTTTGTCTGATTTTTTTGTAATAATTACTTTCATAAAATACTATCTTATTTCGCTTTTCGTTTTTCGTTCTTCGCTTTTCGTTTTTCGTTTTTCCTACTTCCCCATGCCCGCCTTTATTTCATACAAAAACTTTACCGCCTTTTTTACTACTGATCCAAGATTCTTATATATCTCTATTTTGGGAAACTCCTCAAGCCGCACCCAAAAACACTTATCAATCTCCCACTGCGGACTCGGTTCGGCGGCCGCATCTTCCGACTCCATCAGAAAATAATGCACTGTCTTATGAATCCTCTCTCCGCCCTGCGTAAACCAAAAATTGTTTGTGCCAATCTTCCTGACGACTTTTAATTTTTCAAGATTAACCTCTTCAGCCGTTTCGCGTAAAGCCGTCTGCTCGACGGTTTCGCCGCGCTCAACATGGCCCTTGGGAAACGCATTCTTGCCGTAAGAATCCTTAATCATCAAAACCTGAATGTCTTTTCCTTTTCTTCGAAAAACTACTCCGCCGGCGGAAATCACTCTTTGCATACGGAAAAATTCTTAATTTTTTTAAGCATCCTTTCAGGGAGCAGAAATTAGAAACTAGAAAGAAACTGGAAATTGAGGCCAGACCCAGCTTCAATTTCCAGTTTCCAGTTTCCAATTTTATCTTAACCGGTCAACTCAATTTCGGAATTCAAAAGCTCAAGCGCCTTGTCGAGCTGCGGATCCTGGTCCAAATTATAATCTTCATCCGTCAACTCAATTGCGTAATCCGGCACAATACCGGTTCCGTTAAACGACCTCTCCTCGGGTGTAAGCCACTCGGCCACAGTTATCTTAACGGCTGAACCGTCTTTTAATTTTTCCATTTCCTGAATCGAGCCCTTGCCAAAAGTCTGTTCGCCCACCAGCTCGGCCAAACCGTAATCCTGAAGCGCGCCGGCCACGATCTCCGAACCCGAAGCCGTACCGCGGTTTACCAAAACAACCGTGGGAATGTCCGCAAGGCTGGCCGACCCTTGGCCGTTAAATTCTTCTTGTGTTCCGTCGCCGGCGCGTTCAATCACCACAACGCGGTCGCCGATCCATTGGCCGGACATGTAAATGGCGCTTTCCAAATAGCCGCCCGAATTGCCCCGAAGATCCAACATTATTCCCCGGGCGCCGGACTCCAAAATTTCATTTACCGCCTGAAGAAACAATTCGTTGGTGTCCTCGGCAAAACTGAAAACCTCAACATAGGCGATGCCGTCGTCTCTGATGGTCGTTCTCACCGAAACCATATCAATCTGTCCGCGCGCGATCTCAACGTCAAAAAATTCGTCAACGCCTTCCCGTAAAATCGTCAAGACAACTATTGTGCCCGCCTCGCCGCGAATTAAGCCGACCGCCGCGTCAATAGTAATATCAATGGTATCCATGCCGTCAATTGCCATAACCCTATCCCCGGACTTGAGCCCGGCTTTCTCGGCCGGACTGCCCGGCAAGGGCGCGACAATGGTCAGCCGGTCATGCTTTATGCCGATCTCCGCGCCAATACCCTCAAACTGCCCTTCCAGCTGCTGCTTAAAGTCCTCAGCACTTGGTGGAGTAAAAAATACAGTGTAGGGATCCTCTAACCCGGCCACCATGCCCTGAAGCGCGCCGTAAAATATCTCTGTTTCCAAAACCGGCTGAATATAATATTTTTCTTTGAGCAAATTCCAAACCTGCCAAAACATACGAAAATCAACGTCTTTATCAAGATAAGTGACCTCCTCCGCGTCTTTATTGAAAATCTGTCCGCTGCCCGCTTCTTTTGCCGCGTGATAATCACCGACTAAAATACCGGCGCTGAAAACAATAATCAGCACCACGATTGATAAAACGATTTTTATTTTCTTGCCCATGGATTTAAAAATATAAAATTATGAAAATATGAAAATAGGGGCGGCGAGATTATCTTAATCTATTTATTTCCTTATTTCTGTTTTTCTTTTTTTCTGTTTCCATATTTTTATAATCTTGCCTGTCGCGCATTATCCGAGTCCCGAGCACTAAGCTTGCCGAGGTGTCGAGGGGCGAGGATTAGCGCGGGGTATTTTTATAATTTTATATTTTTATGCTCTCCGAATCTTCGCCCCCAGCTCGGTCAACCGCTGTTCAATATTCTCATAGCCGCGGTCAACCACTTCGGCCTGATTAATAGTTGTCTCGCCTTGAGCCACCAGTCCGGCAATAATCAGGGTCGCGCCGGCGCGCAGGTCATAGCTTCTGATTTCACGGCCGCGAAGCGGCGTCGGCCCGGTGATAAGAACTCGGTGCGGGTCGCAAATTACCGCGTTCGCTCCCATTTTAATAAGCTCGGTCATATAACCCATGCGCCCCTCGTAAAGCGGATCATGAATCAAGGACGTGCCTTCGCACTGTGTTGCTAAGACGCCGAAAGGCGCTTCAAGGTCCGTAGGGAAACCGGGATAAGGCAGGCTCTGGAGCTTAAACGCTTTAAAATTTGATGAAGGATTCACCAATAATTTATCACCCTTTATTTGCGCGTTCACGCCCGCTTCATTAAATTTTAACAAAAAAATCTCAAGGTGTTCGGCAATAACCGGTGAAATAACTAGATTGCCTTGAGTCACCGCTCCGGCCACAGCCCAAGTACCTATTTCAATCTGATCCGGTATAAGGGCGTGCTCAGCGCCGCCAAGCTTGGACACGCCCCGAACCGTGAGTTCGTGCGTGCCTTTGCCTTTTATCTTGGCGCCCATTTTTGTCAAAAAATCAATCAGGTCCTGAACATGGGGCTCGGCCGCGGCAATTTTAATCTTGGTGACGCCCCGGGCCAATACCGCGGCCATGAGCGCGTTTTCCGTGGCCGTAACCGAAAATTCAGGCAAAATAATTTCACTGCCCTTTAATTCTTTTGTTTTAAGCTCATAGCTATCATCAACTTGATTGATATCCGCGCCCAAAGCGCGCAGCGCGTGAAAATGCGTGTCCAGCGGACGCTTGCCAATGATGCAGCCGCCCGGTTCGGAAATGCTTACTTCATGAAACCGCGCCAAAAGCGGACCCAGAAGAAGCACCGAAGACCTCATGCTTTTTACCTTGGCCTGATCAATCTTGCCCAAACTCACGTCTTTGGCGCATATCTTGAGCTTATGCCGGCCCAGCCATTCGGCTTTGGCGCCCAAGCTCTGCAAAATTTCCACCATCTTCCGAACATCGGAAATCTGTGGTACATTGTCTACAATGCACTCTTCTTGGGTTAAAAGCGTGGCCGCGAGTATGGGTGTGGCCGCGTTCTTCATGCCGTGAACGCGCACTTCGCCCTCAAGCTTTTGGCCGCCACGTATGATAAATTTACTCATATTTATCCATTTTAACTCATTTTAACGATTTAAGCAAAACATGACCGCCAGAATCAGGTTCCTCATCAAAATCTTGTTTATCCTCATTTTCTTCGTCTCGGCCCCGTTCATTATCAGCTATACTCTGGGCTATCGTTATAATTTCAGCACCCGGCAAATCCAAAAAACCGGCGTGCTTCTTTTAAACTCGTTTCCAAAAGACGCGCAAATTTTTTTAAACCGCAAAGACACGGAAAAAGAAACCCCGGCGGTCATCAAAAAACTCCTTCCCAAGGAATATGACGTGGAAATAAAAAAAACCGGATACAGAACCTGGAGCAAAAAACTGACCGTGCAAAGCGGCGAGACCACGTTCGCCGAATCAATCATTCTTTTTTCGGAAAGCCCGCCCGCGCCGGTTATTGAACGCGCGATCATTGAAGCAAGCTTTTCTCCGGATAAAAATAGCGTCGTCTACGCGGTTGAAGAAGCCAGCTGGAACGAAATCTGGCTCGGTTCACCCAAGGAAAAAAAGTTCACCCTAATTGACCGGCGCGAAACCACAAAATTCATAAACGTAGGATTTGCTTGGGCCCCGGGTTCGGAACGCGTTTATCTCAAAATCCAAACGCCGAACGGCCTTGAGCACCTTATTTATAATATCTCTAAAAATCAACTTCAAAATCTTGATGAATTATTTTCCAAAGACATTACCGGATTCAAATGGTCAACTTCAAGCGATTATGTTTTTTATGCAAAAGAAGGAAAAAAACTAACCAGCTATAACCTATTGACCGGCCAGCGAAAATTCCTACTCAATAACGTAGAGGAATTTTTTGTCCGAGGCGACAAAATTTATCTCTTGACCAATAATCAACAAGAAGTAATCATTGAACAATTCAACGCGCTTGACCTCGCGGCCGCGCCCAGTATTCTCTATCGCCTCCCTTTGGGAAACTACGCGTTTCAAGAGTCAAGCTACCCCTACCTTTTGCTCAAAAGCGATGACGACCAAATACTGCTCTTTGACATGTCCTCGCCATTTATCGAGCCCATTCTGCAAAAGCCGGCCAAAGACTTTGCCTGGTTCATGGCCGACGACGGCTCAAAAAAATTGCTTTATTTTCAAGATTTTGAAA
The DNA here is from genome assembly GCA_018824325.1 of Patescibacteria group bacterium. Classification (GTDB taxonomy): domain Bacteria; phylum Patescibacteriota; class Patescibacteriia; order JAHJFT01; family JAHJFT01; genus JAHJFT01. The sequence continues at coordinate 10,415 of JAHJFT010000030.1, read as the reverse complement.
TATGGGTATATGACCTAACCACGAAAAACAATGAACTCATCACCCGCTTTGGCGAACCCATCAAGCAAATCGCTTGGCACAAAAACGGCAACTACGTATTCTGCATGTTTGAAACAAACATGAGCGCCATTGAACTTGACTCGCGCGGCGGACGCAGTATTTTCACCCTTTTTCCGGCCGATTCGCTGATAAACTTTACGCCGGACTATAACGCAAAAACAATTTATTTCATCGGCACGCTGGACGGCCAAGTTGGTCTATACCAGTATTTGCTGGTGGAACCGCAATAAAAAATCTACGAGATTATCGCAAATCACTGAACGAATCATAACCAATTAGTACTAATTCGCTATAATGCGTTCAGTGATTAGTGACGGTTTCGTAGATTTTTTGTTTTCTTGATTTCTTGGTCTACAGTTCCACTACCGTATTATCACCGATCACCAACTTGTGTCCCTGGGGCAATGAGTCATGCACCGAGGTTATTGCCGCGTTTTTGCCGATCAAGCTGTCAACAATGCGCTTGGAACAATTTATATCCGCTAAATCAAACACGATTGAATGCTCAATCTCGGTATTGTAAATTTCCACTTCATTGCCCAAACAGGCGTACGGACCGATGTAAGAATTTTTGATTGAACAATTATTGCCAATAATCACCGGCCCCCGGATCAAAACCTTTTCCGAAATATTGCAATTTTTCCCTATCTTGACCCGGCCCTGGACCACAACCCCCTCGCCCACCTTGCTTTCAATGGTAAAATCTTCCTGCTTCATTTCGTTGAGCAGAAGCTGATTTCCCTCAAGCAAGTCCTCGGGTTTTCCCGTGTCCTTCCACCAGCCGGTTATCTCTTCATAGCCGACTTTGTAGCCGTGTTCAATCAGCCAGGTATGGGCGTCGGAAATCTCGTATTCGCCGCGCGCGCCCGGCGTGATATCAGAAACCGCTTCCAAAATATGATTGTCATAAACATAGATGCCCGTAACCGCGAAATCGGATTTGGGCTCGCTCGGCTTTTCTTCAACCCTTACAATGCGACCATTTTCAATCACCGGCACGCCAAAGCGCTGCGGATCCGGAACCCGCGAAAGAGCGAGCAGGCAATTGTATCCGCCGCTTTTAAATTTCTCAACAAACTTATTGATGCCGCCCAAAATAATATTGTCCCCAAGATAAAAAAGCAAATCGTCTTTTCCCAGCCAGTCCTCGGCGTTCTTTATAATATGGGCCAGGCCCAAAGCTCCGCCCTTTTGTTCAATATAAGTAATTTTAAGCCCCCATCGACTGCCGTCGCCAATCGCCTGAGGCAATTCCCGGTCGCCAACATTGATATTTATGGCCACTTCTTTTATACCCGCGGCCGCGACTTTTTCCAGCGCGTTAAAAATCATCGGCTTGTTGGCCAAGGGTATTAAATGCTTGTTGATTGTCCAGGTGATTGGCCTGAGCCGAGTGGCCCGCCCCCCGGCCGTAATTAATGCTTTCATAATTTAGCTTACTAGCTTATTACCTGCCTGCCGGCAGGCAGGGCTTCTTAGCTTTTTAGGATTTAGCACGGTGATCGTCTTATTTATCGTTTTACATTTCTTATTGCTCTCCCTTTATAGGATTTTACCAAACAATTAAATTATTACCTAAATATATAGTTAAACTCTCAATTTTCCTAACAAGCTAAGAAGCTAACGAAACTATTTAAGGTATTCCCACAGCGCCTCTTGCCATGTTCTGGCCTCGGGCAGTTTGGTATTAAGTAAAACGGAATAAGCCGGGCGCTTGGCCGCTCTGGGAAACTTGCTCCCCGGAACCGGATTTAATTTTATATCAATTTCTTTTATTTTAAAAATCGCTTGAGCAAATTCATACCAAGTGCACGCGCCCTTGTTGGCTGCGTGATAAATTCCAAAATCATAATCCCCTTCAACAATCTGGCGCGTTGTCTTGGCCAAGTCCGGCGCGTACGTGGGCGAGGAAACCTCTTCATTGATTATATCCAGTTCGTCGCGGGTTTGGGCCAGCTCAATCATTTTGTCCACAAAACTTTTTTTCGCGCCGGCGCCGGTTCCGGCCGGACCGAAAAGTCTTGAAAGTCTGATTAAAAAATATCTTTTTGTAAATTTTGCCGTCTCCAATTCTCCCAAATATTTACTCAAACCATAGGCGGAAATCGGGTCAGGCATAATGTCTTCACGATAACCCTGTTGTACATCCCCGGGAAAAACATAATCAGTTGAATAATGCACCAACCGCGCGCCCGCTTCGTCGGCCGCCTCGGCAATGTATCCGGGCGCGTAACCGTTAATCATGTCAGCCAAATCCTTTTCTTTTTCCGCGCCGTCCACGTCATTGTATGCCGCCGCGTTAATAATCAAATCCGGCGCCACACTCTTGATTTTATTCTGCACATCTTCTTTTTGAGTAATATCGCAATCTTCACGATCCCAAGCCACAACCTCTTGGTCGTGAAAAACTTTGACCAATTCCTGGCCAAGCATGCCTTTTGAGCCAATGATTAATATTTTCATAGAATTTTAGTAATTTTGCCTCTAGTTTACAAAATCCGGCGCGGTTTGTCAATTTAAGATAGACAGCAAAATGCTATCATACTCTAAAGTATGATAGCGCCATGAATATAAAAAAACACCGCCAAGCAAGCTTGGCGGTAAGTGAATAGCGGCGCAAACAGGAAAAAATTTCCTATTTGTTGACCGCCCAGAGAGACAGGGCGGCCAGGGTAAAGCCGCAGAAAATTTCCTGGTTTTTGAGTTTCTCCATGATCTCGTCCTTGGAAAGGAAGACCTTGCCCAGGATCTTTTCATTCACGTCCGGCGGCACCTCGCCCACAAAATCCTCATCGATCTTGGCGAGATAAACCGGAATCCGGTGCGGATTGAAAGTCGTGTTCGGCGTTATCTGCCCGATCTCGCTCACTTCAAGAATGGGCGAGCCGATTTCTTCGGCTCCTTCACGCTTGGCCGTCTGCTCCGAGCGTTCACCCTTTTTCGGGAATCCTCTAGGAAGCTCAAGCGACTCGCATCCCAGAACCTCGAAATCCTTGAGCGGAAAATGTTCTTTTCCGGGCGGAAAACACGGCCGGTCCGCGGTGATGAAACCGACTTTTCCGTCCTTGCGCATGGGCATGGTGACCGCGCCGATCGGCTCGTTGTGGAGAAACTGGTCATGGTGCGGCTTACCCTCTTTGTCGCACACCCATACATGCCTGATCTCGCCGTACGTGGGATGATAAAGGACTACATCCCCTTCGCCGCGCTTCCATCCGGGCTCTTTTCCCGGTACTTCACTAAACGGTATTACTTTCATGTCTTTCCTCCTTGCCCCGCCCAAGGCGGTGGCTAAAATGGTTTATAATTTACAATGTACTTGCCTAATGGACTTTATCTTAGTACATCTGCCCGATTTCTGTCAAGGGCCGGCCGTATCCCGGGCCTTGACAGAAATACCAAAATATACTAGACTTGAATAATTGTTCTTTTTCCCAACTGTTCCTTTCAACTACAAACTCGGAGTACAACCATGGCTAAACCGCTAAAAAAAGGAAGGCTTATAATCCAGTGCATAAAAAACCTGGGAGGCGATAATGTTTCCACCAAGGACATTAAAAGCAAACTTCAGAAGGCCGAACCCGCAGAATGGAAAGATAAGGTGGTTTATAGCCACATCGCGAGACTGGCAAAAAAAGGCTTAATTTACTGTGTCGGCAGGGGCCGCTACGGCATAATCAAGCCTCAATCGCCAAAAACCCATGTACCGACATCAAGACCCATACGGACCGTATCTTCAGTAAAGGAGATTCTTTACCTGTCCGAGGAGGAGCACCACGCCTTTGGCATCCTTTTCGATGAAATGACCGAGGTGAAAACTTCCAAGGATAGAAAAGAATGGCGCCTGGTTGACCCGCATGAAAAAATAATCCAGAGCTTTAACGGCAATGACATTAAATGCAATGATTTTATTGCCAAGCTTGAAAGGCTTGGGATTATTCAACGAACGCACCGGTGCCCGCCCAACATGCAAAAACCGGACAGAGAGGCATACACTTTCACTGTTGACGCTAAGCGTCTGGATGAGCTTATCGGCGAGATGAGAATCATCCCGGATTACCCGTTTAAAAAAGAAATCCCGGGCATGCTTGAAACCTTGGAGAAAGATATACAGGAAAAGTCAAAAAAACTGGCCGATCTGAAAGAGGCCATGGTGGGAATAGAAAAAGAGATTGGCGAACTCGCGCAATCACTCGAAGGAGATGAAAAACTCCTTAACGCGTTCAAAACCTTTGAAGAGCTTGGCTCAAACCAAGCTAGCCGATTGGCTGAAATCTTTCGCAAGGTTTCGGTCAAAGGCAAAGCTTAATACCGAAGGCCCAACCGCTGTTGCGGCCTTTTTTTATTTGAAAAAATGACCGCGCTTATATTGTCAAACAGCAAAGATCTATGCTAATTGGGTACGGCGCCAGCACTTTCATACTCTAAAGTATGAAAGTATTGGGTGCTATCATCCTCTAAAATACGATAATAAAACAAATTTTTATTTCCCATACTATCATACTTTAGAGTATGATAGCACAAAAAAACCGCCCAACGATATGAGCGGAAGTCAAAGATACAAAAGATCGGTCACTTTCACGACCACCTCCTTGGCGCCGGCGCGAATGAGCAGGTCCGGGCTGACGGTTTGCGCCACGCCAATCGGGTAGATGCACATCTTTCGCGCCAAAGCCATATCGGCCGGACCGTCGCTCGCCAAAAAAGCGGCCGAACAAAAATCCGTCACCTCAACTTTGGCCGCTTTGGCAAACTCATGAATATGCTCCGGCCCCTTATCAATCTGGCTCGTCCCCATTATCTTTAAAAAATAACGGCCCAAGTCCAAAGCGTGAAGAATCTCTTGCGGATTTTTCGTGCCCGTTGTCACGAACAAACTCATGTCTCGGCCCCTCAATTCATGGAGCATTTGTTTGACGCCCTGAAAAGCCGACGGCGGCGCCTTCTCCACCGTCTTAAAAAACCTCTCGTACAATTGCTGAATTTCCGCGCCCGAAAGCCGAAAACCATTATTCTCAAGAAGCTTCTTAAATTGCGTGGGCAAGGGAGTGCCACAAGTGGAACGATAAAAATCCCTACTCGCGTCATCGTCTATGCCGAATTGGTCCAAGATTTGCGCGAATGTTTGGGCGTACGCGGGCATGGAATCAACTAAGGTCCCATCCTGGTCAAAAATTCCATATTTAAACCTTTGCAAAAAATCAGAAGCCATCAGTAATCCTCCTTATGTTAAAAGTGCGTCTAAATATTTTTAAAAAAATTTCTCGGTCAAAGCAAATTTAGGGCTATTAGCCGATTTAGTTCAAAGTCAAAGGTCTAAAGTTCAAAATAGAGTCCAAAGTTAAAAATTGCCATGTGTCAGATATTCTCGAATAAAAACAACTTTGAACTTTCAACTTTTACTTTTAACTTTTGACTTTAGACTTTGAACTTTATCTATCCCCGGGTCACGTTTTTCGTTTATAGGCCCAAAGCATACTTTTGCCGAAACCTCTATTTCCTGTCAATATACTGTTCTTGATAATATTTTTGATAATCCCCGCTTTTTACTCTTTGCCACCATTCCTTGTTCGCCAAATACCAATCAACCGTGTGGCGCAAGCCTTTTTCAAAATCATATTCCGGATGCCAGCCCAATTCGGAATTAATTTTTTTAATGCTAATGCAATAACGGCGGTCATGTCCGGGCCGGTCAATTACGTATTCAATATTTTCTTCACCCTTGCCCATGATGGCCAAAAGCTTGCGCGTTAACTCAATATTGGGAATTTCATTGCCTCCGCCCAAACAATATGTCTCGCCTTCCCTGCCTTTATGCAAAACCAAATCCACGCCCCGATTATGGTCGCCGGTATGTATCCAATCGCGTATCTGCATGCCATCGCCGTAAACCGGAACTTTTTTGCCTTCATGCAGGTTGGTCAAAAACAAAGGAATTATTTTTTCCGGAAATTGCCACGGCCCGTAATTATTTGAACAATTGGTAATGGTAATAGGCAGTTTATACGTGTTGAAGTAGGACCTCACTAAGTGGTCAGAGGCCGCTTTGCTTGCTGAATAAGGATTACGCGGCGCATATACCGTGTTCTCGTCAAATGGTTTGTCATCGGGCGACAGACTGCCGAAAACCTCGTCCGTGGAAACATGATGAAATCTTTTTTTGTTATTTTTCACGGCCGCGTCCAAAAGCACGTGCGTGCCCATTACATTGGTTCGAATAAATTCGGCCGCGCCCATAATTGAACGGTCAACATGAGATTCAGCCGCAAAATGAACAATTGCGTCAACTCGCTTAACCAACTCATTGACTAACGCTTCGTCGCAAATGTCGCCTTTTACAAATTCATAATTTTCATGCCCTTCAATAGTCTTGAGATTTTCAAGATTTCCCGCGTACGTCAATTTATCCAGATTAATAATTTTATAATCTGGATATTTTTCCAAAATATGATGTATAAAATTTGTACCAATAAATCCGGCCCCGCCGGTGACCAATAATCGCATACGCGTTTATTTAATCAGAATAATGGTCAAACGTCAAACCCCCAGTGCCATTGCGAGGAATCTGAAACCTAGACGCGTCTGGCGTCTCTCCTAATGTCATTATTCAATCTTGTACGGCGAATCTTCCTTATCTTCCCATCTGACCTCATCAACCTCTTCTTTCTTGCCCGGGCCCTTGTACAGTTTATCCGGCAAATTAATGCACCAGCCCGGTCCTTTTGAAATGCATTTATATCCATGCACCACTCCGGCCGGCACATAAACGGCTTTGGGCTCGCCCTCGCCCGCTTCAAGTTCCATTTTCTGACTATTAGTCAAGCTGTCTTTGCGGTTGTCCCACAGATAAAGCTTAAACCTGCCCGGACCCATGAAAATAAAATAATCAGCCTGATGCACGTGCTCATGCGGACCGCGCGCCGTCCCCGGGTTGGTTTGCGATACATAGCTCATCACGGCCTGAAAACCGTGCTCGTCAGTGCGCCAAGTCTCCATGAGCCAGCCGCGCTCGTCCTCGTATTTTGTTAGGTCATAGACCTTGACTCCGTCAATCATATGTTTATGTTTAATTATTTTTAATAAATTTTAATCTCATCTTGGCCAAATCAAACACCGCGGCCAAAATGAAAATTATCTGCAAAATAATAAAAATTATATCCCTAATATATATACTACACGTTTCCAAACAAAGCCCCCCCCATAATAAAATAAATATTCTGATGTTCGCGCTCCTTTATCACTATTCCAAAAGAAATCAACAAAATGCCCAGCGCCCCAATTATTTTAAATAATATCTCCATAATTCAGCCTTCAAAATTAAGAATTAATAATTGAATCGAAATTCAAAATTCGAAATTTAAAGTGCCTCTCTTATCTTCTCCGCAACAATCTTTTCCTCTCCCTCAAGATACGGTTTACCCGGCCATATTTTCAAACCGTCATCTTCATATCTTGGCACAATATGCCAATGAAGATGCGGCACCACCTGTCCGGACAGCTTACCACTGTTTTGATGTAAATTAAAGCTCTGCGTTTCCAGACCTTGGCAAACCGCGTGGCTTATCTTTTTTAAAACCTTGGCCATTTTTTCCAATATCTCATCATCCGTATCCAAAACATTATCAGAATGTTGCTTGGGCACCACCAATGTATGACCCGGAGTCACCGGATTGATATCCAAAAAAGCAATAAAATCGTCATCTTCATAAACCTTTTCACTGGGAATTTCTCCTTTTATAATTTTGCAAAAAAGACAATTATCCATATTATTCACTCCTGCGGCTTGGTCTTAAAATATAAAAAGCCAAGCCCAAATTAATTATTATGATTAATCCTAACAGATAAGGGTTAATAAAATCAACCTCCACGCGCGCGCCAATAATAAAGAACAGAGCAAAAAGCGAAATTAAAAATACAATATTTGAAAAAATACCATTGGGCTTTTGTCCAACCCTAAAAATTGCGTAAACACTGCCGCTCACAAGTACCAAAATCAAAAGCCACACAAGATTAAAATGAAAACTAACAAACCCGTTCTTCACAAATTCAAGCAATACGAGCAAGGCCAAGGTCACCAGGCTTACATAATAAATCGTGCCAAATAGCTGGGATAGGGCATAATTTTTTCGCGGCAAGTCAAACATATCTTTTTAATTTTATAAAACTCGCCCTAAGGCTTTATAAAAATACTTCTTAATAATCTCATATCCATTCTCCCAGGTTATCTCTTCTCTTTCAAAGCGCAAATTTATTTCCGCGATTGCCGGCGCGGCTTGTCTTCGGGAAACGCCGGGCGCGGAAATGGAAAACTTTATGGTGCCGTAATCCTTGGGAATGGGCGCCAAATCAAAAGTCTGCTCGGCCACATACCAATCGCCTATTTTTTGCGCCGGCTTATAACCGGTGATCAGGTAATCCACGCCCTGCCGGTCCAAATCCGAATTCGCGTCCAACTTTATGGGATAAGGGTTGAAATAAAGGCCTCGGTCCCAGGCGAAAAGGCCGTTGCCCGTGATTTTAATGTCGCCTTGCGGCGAATAAACGCGCGCGAGTTCGCCCGTGCTCTCAAATTCTTTGTAAAATTCGCGGTGGCTTTCGCTCACCCGAATGACGCCGCCGCTGGTTTCCAGATTCTGCGTGCCGTCGGCGTGAAATGTCTCGGCCATGACGTAATTTGAATTGGTAAAAAGCTCTTGCGTTTTTTCCGACTCGCGGTACCCGACTTCGTCGCCCAGAAAAACCGTGTTTATAATTACTAATTTTTGCTGAGGAGTTTTTATTTTTCTTATGAAAATATCAGCCGGTACTTTAAATTCTATTTTATAAACGCCTGAAGTTAAAAAATCTTTTACAAATTTTATCTCTCTTACTTTTGAGCCTTCATGCTCTCCGCGCCAAAGCTCGCCATCAGGAATAATAAGCGACTCAACCAGCACATTCTCTTTATATAAATTAATAACGACAGGATCAGCCCCTTCGCCCCGATTCATGTCCTGAATGTAGAAAGTGTAATCCAATCGCTCGCCGTCCCCAATATAAGTCAAAAATTGATGATAACCGCGAAGATATATCTCATACTCTCGCGCCTCATTCATGGCCGCGTATTCCAAAACCTGAAAATCGGTTTTTAAATCATAATCATAAACCCCAACTCTGTCCAGGGCCGGCATGTTATTCAGAAATTCGGACACGCTGGAAAAATTTGCGTTTTTTTGATACAGCCTGGCGCCGCCTTCTTCAACATACGGCCAATTAAGCTCTTCAATAAGCTCGTTCCAAAGCGGCCGCAAATCATACTGCCACGCCTCCTCGTTCATCATCGGCCCGAATTCCAAAAGCGTCTGCTCGTCCGGCTTGAATTTCAAACCCACGGTCAGCTCGTCAAAATTGGAAGGCAGATGCGCGTGAAAATAAACCGGGTCCTGCAAAATTTCCTGAAACCGCTCCCCATCCCCGGATTGAACCCCGGTCACGCGCTCGGCCGGCACCAGATAATCCACATACGGGCTGGGCCGCGAAAAATCAAAACCGCGCGCCAAAACCCCGCTCGGCACAAAATTCAAATTAAAAAGCCACGCCAGAAGAAGAAGCGGCGACAAAATAATAATTATTTGTATGAGTCTAAGCAGAAGTTTCATCTTTTATGTAATCAAAAATATAAAGCGATTCATTGTCAAAAGATTCTAATCGCCTCAACTGTAAATTGTTCGGCGCGAACGTGTCTTCATTCAAACGAATTAAATCTTCATGCGGAAAAGTGACGCCATAATAATAAAGCGGTGCCAAAAAATACATGGTTTCCAGGGCGTCCTGAACATCCGGATTTTCAAAACCGCAAACCACGCGCCGGTACGGAAAAAATATCTTGTCCGAACGGTCAGTGATAATAATCGCGTCGTCCGGCGTGAGTTCAAGAACGCTCTCGGCAATTGACTCATAGCGCCAAAGATTGGCGCGCACATGAACCAGGCCCTCGTCCTCGCCATAAAAACATGTCCACACTCCCAAAATAGAAAAAAGCATGAAGAAAAAAACAAGCCAAACGATTTTCAGGGACAAGGTTTTTAAAAATTTATTCAATGCCACGCCGGCCAAAGCAATAATCGGCGTGGCCAAAACAAAACTCGGCAGCCAGTAGCGAAGATAAGAATTGCCAATTGTGATTTTGGTCGGGTCAATATTATCAAAAAAATTCCAACTGCCATAAACAACAATCAGCCAAAAACTAACCAGACCGAAAATTATTATATATTGTATCTGCTGAAAATTAAGCTTTTTTCTGAAAAAACGCCACGCCGCCAAACCCAGGCCGGCCGCCCAAAACAACGCGTGCCACCAATTAAAATATATATGAT
>JAHJFT010000126.1 GCA_018824325.1 Patescibacteria group bacterium | reverse complement strand
GGCCTCCTCCTCTGCAAACTGGGCCGGGCCGTGATCCCCCTTCCCGGCGGCTGTGTTCTCGGTGCTCGTCCAATCGACAGACATCTCGAGGGGCTCGAAGCCATGGGGGCCGCCATCACCCGCACTCCCGACGGCCTCGAGATCCTCGCTCCTCATGGCCTGCACGGCACCTCCTACACCTTTGCCAAAAAATCCCATACCGGCACCGAGGCCTTGCTTCTCTCTGCAGTTCTCGCCAAAGGCCAAACCGTGCTGAGTAACGCCGGGCTCGAGCCTGAGATCGACGACCTCATTACTTTTCTCAATCGGATGGGCGCCAAAGTGAGACGAGTAGGGGAGAGTATTGAGATCATGGGGGTCAAAGAGCTCCACGGAGCCACCCACCGCGTCATGTCTGACCGCAACGAAGCCGTCTCCTACGCCTGCATGGCGGTTGCAACCGGGGGCGACATCATCGTCGAAAACGCTTGTCCCGCCCATCTGCGGACATTTCTTACCAAACTCAAAAAAATCGGCGGCAGCTACGAAGTCTCCGACTACGGGATCCGCTTCTTTCGGGAGCAAGAACTCAAAGCCCTCGACCTAACAACCGCCCCCGAGCCCGGCTTTATGACCGACTGGCAGCCCCTCTGGACCACTATGATGACTCAGGCAAGAGGCACCTCCCATATTATCGAAGCCGTCCACAACAACCGTTTGGTTTTTACCAAAGAGTTAAACAAAATGGGGGCCAAGATCAAGCTCTACGATCCGGGTATTGCAAACCCGGCAAAGACCTACCAGTTCGAGTGGCCCGAGCCCGTCCACAACTTTCACGCCGCGGCCGTCACCGGCCCCACTCCCCTGAGGGGAACCCACCTCACCGTCCCAGACCTCCGCGGCGGTGCTACCCTCGTCATGGCCGCCATTATCGCCAAGGGCGACTCGGTGATTGACGGGGTCGAGCACATTGACCGCGGCTACGAACACTTCGACACCCGCCTCCGAAACCTCAGTGCCAATATCGAACGTCTAGACTAATATCCTGTTTCCTGTTATCCTGATATACTGTCTTTATGCGCCGCCATACGATTTCTTTCAAAAATGCCTTCACCGGGATCTACACCGCCGCCCGCACCCAAGCCAACATCCGGATTCACCTCCTCGCGACCATTATCGTGCTCTTGGCCGGAGCCTACTTTCAAGTTTCTCTCACCGAAGGTCTCATTCTCATGCTCACGATCGCTAGCGTCTTTGTTGCCGAGATGTTCAATACCGCAATCGAGTTCTTAGCAGACGCTGTCACCCGCAAAGACAATGAGTTTATCCGTCACGCCAAAGATGTCGCGGCAGGCGCCGTCCTCTTCTCCGCCATTCTCGCCCTCGCCGTCGGCTTCCTCATCTTCTACCCCAAAATCAACTGTCAAATGTTTGTAAATTGTAAATTGTAAATTGGAATTTGACGCTATGACTACTCTCCTAGGTTTCCTCCTCTTCTCCTTCACCATCAATGCCGCCCTCATCGTCCCCTTTATCGACCTTCTCTATCGCCTCCGTTTCCAGCGCCCGCACCGCCAGTCCTCCGATTTTATGGGGTCTGTCAACTCCATCTTTAACCGCCTCCACCACAAAAAAGCCGGCACTCCCGTCGGCGGCGGCCTCCTCCTTATTATCTCGACCATCGTCTTGTTTACGATCGTGATCTCGCTTCTGCGGCTAATCGGCGCCGACATGACCTCGGTCTACCCTTTCCGCGCCGAGGTCAACACCATTATCGCGACCTTTATCCTCTTTGGCCTCCTCGGCCTTTACGACGACGTAGTCAAGTTTTTCCCCGACAAAGCCAAGGGAGACGTCGGCATCTCTTGGCGCGCCAAACTAATCGGCCAGCTCGTCCTCGGGTCGGCAATCGGCTGGTATATGCATCAAACCATGGGCATTAGCATCATCAACGTTCCCTTCTTTGGCGTTCTCAACCTGGGTTGGACCTTTATTCCGTTTTCCGCGCTCATCATCACTGTTTTTAGTAACGCCGTCAATATCACCGACGGCCTCGACGGTTTGGCGGGCGGTCTCCTCATGATCACCCTCTTTGCCCTCATCGTCCTTGGCGCCTCGATTATCGACACCCCCACCACTCTCTTTCTCGCGCTCTGGCTGGGGGGCATCATTGCCTTTCTCTACTTCAACACCTACCCCGCCAGGCTCTTTTTTGGCGACGTCGGCGCCCTCTCTTTTGGCGCCACTCTCGCCGTGATTGGTTTATTGTACGGCAAGATCATCGCCGTCATGATTATCGGCGGGATCTTTCTCTTGGAGTTCGCGACGAGCGCCGTGCAGATGTTTGGCAAACGCTATCTCGGCCGCCGCCTCCTCCCCCTCTCTCCCTTTCACCTTTACCTCCAGTCCTTAGGCTGGGAAGAGCCCAAGGTCGTCTCTCGTGCCTGGTTAGCAGGCATCGTCCTGGCTCTCTTCGGCCTCTGGCTGGCATTTTTGTGATACAAGTATGAACAATCTAGTTTCTCGTCTTCGCCAAACGTATCCGGTTTTTGAGTATCTCTCCTCATCCTGGGAGCTAAAAGCTCACACTCTCCATGCCTCCTGGCAAATGAAAGCCGGCAATATAAAATACCGGCCGCAACTTACAATTCCGATCCCCAATCTCGTCAACCAAGATCCCCGAGTACTAGACAAATTAATTTTCCAACTTGGTCTGGCCGAGATCCCCTCATACTG
>JAHJFT010000029.1 GCA_018824325.1 Patescibacteria group bacterium | reverse complement strand
GGCAAATCAAAAATCAAATCTTAAAAGATTTAAGATTTGAGATGTATATTTGAGATTTTATTTTTGAGATTTGAGATAAAGTTATGATGCCATTCGGCGCTTCAATTGAAATCGCGTTAAAAACCTTGAAAACAAATAAGGCAAGGACGTTTTTAACTTTGCTCGGCGTGGTTATCGGCATTTGCGCGGTGATCGTGGTGGTGTCGGCCGGCAACGGGCTGGAGCAATATATCACCAGCCAGGTTGAGGCGTTCGGCACGGACACGATTGAGATTGAAATCAAGACGCCGAACACGGAACAAGCATCGGCCGAGAACGCGACCGGCATGGTCGGCGGCATCAGCGTGACGACTTTGAAGATTGAGGACGCCGAAGCGGTGATTGAGCATCCCAATATTAGCAACGCCTGGTACGGGGTGATGTCGCAGAATCTTTTGTCTTATCAGGGAGAAGTAAAAAAAGCCTTTCTCATGGGGCTTAACGCGGCGTTTAAAGAAATTGACAAGTGGGAGGTGGCGGATGGAAGGTTTTTCACGGACGAGGAAGACAAGTCTTTGTCGCGCGTCGTGATTTTGGGGAGCAAGGTGAAGGATAAGTTGTTCGGCGACAGCGACGCGGTTGGCCAGAATATTAAAATTAGCCGGCTGAATTTTCGGGTTATCGGCGTGATGGAAGAACGGGGTTCAATGATGTTTTTTGACTGGGACGACATGGCCATTGTTCCGGCCAGAACCATGCAGAAAAAAATGATGGGCATTGACCACGTGAGTTTTATTTTCGCGCAGATGATTGATACGTCAATCGGCGACCAGACGGTTGAGGACATTACCATGCTTTTGCGCGAGCGCCACGGCACCACGGACATGAAAAACGATGACTTCGCCGTGATGTCAATGGAGCAGGCAAATGAAATGATGGCCGTGGTATTTGACGGCTTGACCATCTTACTGCTTGCCCTGGTTTCAATTTCTCTGGTGGTCGGCGGAGTGGGCATCATGAACATCATGTACGTGTCCGTGACCGAGCGCACCGGCGAAATCGGTTTGCGCAAGGCAATGGGCGCGCGCGGCCGTGATATTATGGGCCAGTTTTTGTGGGAGTCGCTTATTATCAGTTTTGTGGCCGGCGGCGTGGGCATTGTGGTGGGCAACGCGATTTCTTATTTAATTGCCTGGGTCGCGTCCACCCAGGGGTTTGCCTGGGATTTTCAGGTTTCAATTTTCGGCATATTGCTGGCCGTGGGATTTTCCGCGGTCGTGGGCCTTATTTTCGGGCTGTATCCGGCAAGAAAAGCGGCCTCGCTTGATCCGATTGAGTCATTGAGGTTTGAATAGGTATAAAAGCAAGAAATTTACGGGATTACTTTACCGCTATCTACGAAACTACTTTTTTATCTACGAAATTACGAATCGCTACGAATATACGAATTTATGATGAATGTTCAATGCTTAAAAGCACGTTCAAAAAAATATTCGTATATTCGTAAAAAATTCGTAATTTCGTAGATTGAAAAATAATTTCGTGGATTTTTTATTTAATTTTAGCCATTTTTTTGCCCTAAACGACCTTTTTGTAGGCGTGATTTAACTCGGGTTTTTTTTGGCTGTTGACATGAATTTAAAGGGGATATATAATGTTATTAGCACTCAATTCAGGAGAGTGCTAATGGATTGAGCGGGATTTTTTAAAGTTTATGGCCGGTGGCGTCTTAATTTGCGGGGTAACGGTCAGTTATGTGACATATACTTTTCTTTTCAGCCTTCGGCTACTGCGTTTTATTCATGAGCAAATTTGATTTCTGTCATGTCAAATAGATACACATTTCACACTTCAGAGAAAATTGCCCAAGCAAGGTTAGCTTTCAGACAGCTTTCAATTTCTGGACCTGAAGACGGTGACAGATTTTTTGAGGCATTCGGCCCAGGTAACACTGTTAATATTGCTGATAGGCCATTTGAAAGATTTGAAGACTATGAAGAGCTTCTCGGAGTTCTTAAGGAGGATGACCCTAAAAAATATGACGAAATTCACAAAGGCACTCCTTTTTACTTTCTTGCTTGGACTGCCTTTGACCTGAAAAACTACGAGAAAGCTGTCTTATATATGGATGCTGCAATATCAGAAGATATGAGAAAAGATCCGACTAGTTGGTTAGACAATCCGGCGAGCCAGTTTTTGACCCTAAACCACGAGGGTAACCAAGCCGCTACTAGGATTACACGTGAACTAAACAAAGCGATTGTTTTACAACTCACAAGGTTTAATGCTATATCAAGTCTCGCCCAAATATTACTTAGTGATTTTGTAGATAAATTCGTTAAAGTCTTAGTTAATAAAAAAGAGAATCATTCGATTATTACAGCATTTTATTCTTACGTTCTAGAATACCAAGATCGGTTGAGAGAACTAGAGTTAAGAAGTAGCGAGGGCGGCTCGATAGAACCAGCATTAACCTTTTTGTTTAAAGGTGGGCTGTTATTTGAATCGTTGTTGAAATACCTATATCCTACAAAAAATAATGGGGCGGACAGATGTAAAACGCTTGGTGATATTTTCAACACAACTAGCTTCAAAACAGATTTTCCTTTGGGTATTACAACCAGCGCAAGCTCACTCGCCGAGATAATAGCCTTTATCGGTTCTGATATTACCACAGCATTTAATGTGACTGCGAGGTTGAGAAACACTTCAGGCCACAATCTTGTTTGGGATGACATATTTACTAACACTGAAAATTTCACAAAACTTTTTGAACAGCAAATTAATGCTCTATTCTTCGTTATCCTAAAGAAGTTTTGTTGAAAAAATCAAATTTACTCATTCATAAAAGCACCTGAAACTAAACACTATGAAAAATATAATTGAGCAACTTACAGATTTATTGAAAAAAGACGAGCGCCTTATTTCGCAAGACGGCATACTTTTGAAAAATCAAACACAGGAATTGGCACGAAAAAATGATCCGGAACTCATAAAACTTTTGCTTTCCGACAAGGCAACAAAACAGCACTTCTTTTTTGAAGTAGAAAAGACGCTGATTTTTGATAAAGAAAAATTTATTCGCTTTATATCCAACAAACAATTTTTACCGGACTCTTATACCTCTTTCAAAAACAAAATTGGTTTAACTGCTGGCGATGAATATTTGAGCGAAAGCAAAGAAGTGGTTTTGGCATGGCCTTACAAGGATTGCGTTTTGGAAGGCGGAATGACCAAAGAAGACCAAAAAAGGAACGAAATTTTTTATAACGAAACTTTGGCGCCGGATGATATTAACCGTCTGCTGGACGCAAAAGTTTTTACCAATTTCAAACGGATAGACAAAAAAGGCGAGCGTAAACTAGACGGCTTCAAGCGCGATGAAAAAGGCACGATTAAAGACAATTTGATTATCAAAGGCAATAACCTGCTCGCTCTCGCTTCGCTCAAAAAAGAATTCGCCGGAAAAGTAAAATTGATTTACATCGACCCGCCGTATAACACAGATAATACTTTTGCCTATAACGATTCTTTTGATCATTCCACATGGTTAGTATTTATGAAAAATAGGCTGGAGATTGCGAAACAGTTATTGAAAGACGACGGTTTAATTTTTGTTCAAATTGATGACAACGAGCAGGCTTATCTGAAAGTGTTAATGGACGGTTTATTTGGTAGAGAGAATTTTATTAATTCGATAATCTGGAAAAGAACATTTAGTCATGGTGATTCTGGACAAGGAGCTAATCATCTTGGTAGGTTGCACGATGTAATACTTTTATACAAGAAAACAGATCAGGGGAAATTAAAAAATGTTTATACAGAGTATTCGGAAGAATATATTAAAAATTTTT
>JAHJFT010000028.1 GCA_018824325.1 Patescibacteria group bacterium | reverse complement strand
TAATTTAAAATTGAATTTTGCTACCATGCTTTAGAGTATGATAGCGCGGAAAATGGCCTTTTGTTTGCCGGTCTTTGTAAAATAAAATGGAGCCCAGTTATCGTGTTAACTAGGCTCAAGGGGTCCGAGGCGGCCAAACTCGCGCCTCGGACATGGATAGTTTTTTATTTTTATGTTTTCATACTTTTATATTTTTATATTTACAATGTAACTTTACTTATTCCAGCGTGTATAATAAAATGAACCCCATATGAATAAGCGCCATTTCAAGCGTTTTTATCAGAAAAATTTTGATAAAATTTACAAATTTATCTTTTTTCGCGTGGGCGGGGACCGAGATCTGGCCGAAGATTTGGTTTCGGAAATTTTTGTCAAAGCCTTGGACAAATTCCACAGTTATGACCCGGAGAAATCCAGTGTGGCTTGGATTTACACAATCGCCAGAAACCATTTGGCGAATTATTTTCGTTCAAAATATTTTCGCGATGTTGAGCCTTTGGAAGTGGATGTTTGGTGGCAGGACCAAACCTGGCACATGATTGACCAAGACAATGACAAAAAAGCGTTTTTCAACATGCTAAAGCAGCTCAAGAAACATGAGCAAAGGCTTGTAACGCTCAAGTATGTAGAGGGGTATAATTATAAGGAAATGTCAAAAATTTTAGCCAAGCCCAAGACAACCCTTAGGGTGGCTACTCATCGCGCTGTTCTTAAGTTAAAAAAATTAGCCCAAACATATGAACTTAGGGAGACTGGTGAACAATCTAAACAAGGCAAGCCGGCCAGAAAACAGGTTTAAAAAAAGACTTTGGCGCCGGCTGGACCGGGGGTTTGACCAGATGTATTCGGTCAGGCCGGTTTTTGTTTTTAAAAAAGCGGCCATTTTCGGCGTAGTGGTTTTAATGCTTTTGGCCGTGGCCGGCAGCGCTTACGCTTATGAATCTCCCCAGGTCATTGAGGGCCATCCTTTATATTTTTTAAAACAAGGACTTGAAGGCATTGAAGGCAAAGCCAAGTTCACGCCCGAGCAAAAAGCGGGTTGGCATCTTAAAATGCAGGCGCGCCGCGTCAAAGAAGGCGAGTTTTTTGCCAACAAGAAGGGTGATTTGCGGGAGCAGCTTTTCCTGGAAGGCGCCGCCCAGATGGGCAAGGGGATTGAAGAGATGCGCCTGATTCGTTCAATGGAAATAAAAATGGACATGGTCAATCGATTAAGCGAGGCGCAAAAAATGCAAATTCAAATTATGCAAAATATCCGGCCAAAACTTTTACCTGATTCACAGCAGGCCGTGGGCGAGATTATTAACGAACAGAATATTGGCCTAAAACAGCATTTGGAAATGCTTGAGCAGTTGGAACAGGAAGAATTAGCCCCCATCCTTATGTGGCGCAAGCAATTGCTTGAAGACGCTTCGGCTTCGTTCATGTTTTATGAATAAAATTGATTTGGCCGTGAATTCGTTCTATAATATCTATAAAGTATAATTATTAAAAATTGAGTTTATGAAAAAAAGTTTGTTCATGATTCTTTCGTGTTTTGTCATTTTTTCATTCGTGGCCATGCCTTGCTTGGCTCAAGAGGCAACTGAAGAATATACTTCTGAAGTAACCTCGGAAGTAAATTTTGCCGGCATGCTCGTTGAGGTGGGCAGTACGGATTTGCCGACCACTTTAATTATTCGGCCGAACGCCGGCGGTCTGGACGTGACCGTGAATCTGGACGAGAATGTGGTCTTGGGCCAGCGCCGCGACCAGTTGACCAGCCTTTCCGATTGGATTCCGGGCGACCAGATTAGGGTTATCGGCTTAAAAGACGAGAACACTAGCGTGGTTGACGCGACTATCGTGATAAATCTTTCCATTCAGCTGTATATTCATCGCGGCATCAACGGCTGGATAGAGGCGATTGATACTGAAACCGGCATCATTGACATTCAGTGGATGAATACTATCCACCAAATTAAAATCACCGAAGACACTCATTTGGTTGCAGGCAAAAAGAACCCGGCCGAGATTAAGGATCTTGAAATCGGCGACCGCGTTCGAGGTCGGCTTCTTAAGCGCGTCGGGGAGATTCCTGATGCAAAAATTCTAATCGTTCTCCGCCGCGGCTCAGACCTTTTCATGAAAATCCGCACATGGGTAACCAAGGGCCAGCTTTTGGAAATCAACGGCACTGAGGCGCCTACCACTATTAAGATTCAACTATTGCCCTCGCTTCTTTTAAAAGAGGGTGATGTTAACAATTTAATCGGCAGCGTTGGTGATGAGGTTGAGGTGGATATAGGCGAGAGCACTAAAATTGTTCGTCGCTTCTTTGGCAGTTCCAATCTGAGCGAATTTCTTCCGGGCGATAACTTGGTAATTGTGGGAAGAATTAATGACGAGGGAAGAATTGAGGCAAAGCTGGTGAAAAACAATTCCATTTGGCTGACCGCGACCAAAGGCCGCGCCGGCGTCATCACCTCAATCGATGAGAGCGGTCAAATGTTTGTCCTTGAGTGGGGAGCGAACAGCTGGAATATTTATTGTACTGCGAACACAAGATTTGTTGACGGAGCGTACGGTGATGTTGATTTTTCCGCGCTTGAGGTAGGCGACAAGATCCGCGGCCGGGGAGTAAAAAGATTTCTTAGCGATGATATCACGGCCACGCTCGTGGTCATTGTTCCGGCTTTGGAGTAGATGCATTAATACGCAAAAAATAATAGACGGTGCCTTGCGGTGCCGTCTATTTTATATTGTCTGCGCGTGGCAGAGTCGTCGTTGCAATAAAATTTTATTCTTCTTCCTCCGTGGCCGGTTCTACTAAGATATATATTTTTGAGGCAACGAATTCTTCAACGCCCTTGATATTTTCCAAAGCCGTGACTGACACGGCGTCTCCTTCCTCAATGTCGTCAAAATCAATGGCTTGCTCCGCATAGTCGGTCGGCGGATTCGCGACGTCTTCCTCGTCCCCGGCTTGGGATATTTTTTGCAGGTATTGTTCCATTTCGCTTTCAAACTCTTGGTCGCTTTTAGTGGTTCGTTTGAAAATTTGCGTATTGGCATCTATGGTCACACTTCTTTCCAACGGGCCCTGGTCCGCAAATGGATTGTCAGTCTCGGGTTCGGCCGAGAGCGTGATTCCATTGGTTTTTTTGTCCGCCACCGTGCCTTTTATCGTAAAAATTTCATCTTGCTCCGGAGCGAACACGCCGAGCCGGTCAATCAGGTCCGCGGCTCTTTGCCAAGCGCTGTTATAGCCTTGTTGATAAATATCACGGTCCGCGTTCTGCCCCCAGTATAATCCGACCAGAAAAACCGCGAGCAGGATAATTAGGCCGCTGACCACGAACAGAGCCAGCCTTGTTGAGCTTAATATTTTTTTCTCAAGCATGGTGGGTTTTAATTTTGAATTATAGCTAAATTTAAAGAGGATGTTAGTTAAATATTTATCATCCTGCTTTTCTTTGGAAAATGCCTGCCTAGCGGGCAGGCAGGAAAATTGGAAAATGGAAATTGAGGATGGGCCTTGCCCTAATTTCCAGTTTCTAATTTCTTTAAATATTATACCTCATTTTTCAGCATTTAGTAAGTATATTTTTTATGGTATAATAAAATAACAATTATTCTAAGTTATTTATGGATTTCAGACATTTTTTAAGCAAAAAGCTGTGGATTTTTACCGCCTCTTTGACTATTGCGGTAATTTGCATATTCTTGGTCAATCAATTGCTTCTTGCCTGGGTCGGGCCGAGCGCGCCTCCGCCCGGAGACAATGTGCCGGGTGTGATATGGAATCTTAATATTGGCGCTGACTCGCAAACCGCGGCTGAATTTAATATTGACGGCAACGCAAAAATTGGTCAGGATTTTTGGCTCGCAAATAACAAGGCGGCGAGAGCCGACGCGCCCGGAGATACGACCATTTGGTTTGGCAATTGGGACGCCGGAGCCACCGGCTTTAAATTGGGCGTGACTGATGAAGTTGAAGCCTTTGGTTCGGTTTCCAGCACCCTGTTTTGTCTGTCCGGAGACTGCATTGACGCTTGGCCAGCCGGCGGCGCGGACGGGAATTGGACCGACACCGGCGCGAAGGTATATCATAATTCTATTGGTGAATACGGAGACCCGGACGGCGGTTTTGAAATAAATTACACCGGCGATGTCCAAGCCGACGGCAATATTTATGCAGGCGGCGACATTTCCGCGGCCGGCTGTGTTGGCCCGGTTGTTGTGGGCGTTACCGTGACCGCGCTTCAGGGCAATCAGGGCGGCTATGTGGGCGCCAATGTCAATTGCGCGGCCGAATACGCTGGCTCCCATGTCTGCACGGCCGAAGAGGTTTTAAAAAGCATTAATTGCGGCGCGCCGCTTCCCGGGGCCGGCGTGGGCTGGATTTCGGCCGGGCCGCCCGGTTTCACGGCCGGAGCCAATGATTGTAAGGGTTGGACAAACAATGAGGCCTCAATGTATGGCCGGCTTTGGAATTTCGCCACCGGCATGAGCTGGATGACGACTTGCAACATGGCCCGTCCAAATGCTTGCTGCAAATAGTTTTGCAAAAATAAGCAATTTGATTTTTATAAATTAAAAATATGAAAAAATTTAAAATCTTATTCTTGGTTTCGTTAACACCTTTGATCGGCGGCATCGTGTTTTTATTGCTTTCTTTCGTCTTGCCGGCCGCCGCGGCGCCGTTTTGCGATGTTGGCGCCAATTGCTGCTTGCAAGAGGTGCCCGACCTCGGCATAAGCTGCACGCCCGAGTATTATTGCGGTCCGTCCGGCTGCCAAAACAATGATTATGTGATTTCACAGTCATCTAGCTGCGCCGGTCAATTAAAATATAATTGCGCGGCCGACGCTTGTCAGTGCGAGGAGGGCGCGCAGTGCGGCGCGCAGTGCTGTACCGGCGGCACGATTTGTTGCGGAGAAAGCTGTGAAGCGCCCCTTTCCGGTCCGGCGCCGGCCAAGCCGTGCGCCGCTCATTATTTTCGTTCCCTGGCCAGTCAATGCGACGGCTCATGCGGCGGATGCTTGGACGGCTATGAAAATTTAGGCGGCGCGCCCGATGAACATGGCTATACGATCTGCGTCCCCATGTTGCCCAAAGTTACTCTGACGCCCTATGAGACATTGCCGGATGAAAACGCCAGCGGCCGAGATTCGCTTCATGTCAATACGCCGGACGGAGATTTTATTATCAACGGTTCGGGCCAAATGATGATTGGCGACAACGCCATGACCCTGAACGCGCCCAATAATTTGGTTTACGGGGTGGTGAACGCCGGCACGGGCAATTTTATTCTTTTACAGATGCCGTCTGGCGTTGACCGGTTCAAGGTTGACTTGGGCGGCGCAGTTACCGCCTCGGGCGACATAACTGCCCAAAGCAATCTTTATGTCTATGGCACCGCCGACATTGATGGCAGTATTCTTACCGATAGCAATCTTAGCGTGGCCGGGGATATTTATATAGGAGCAAATAAAGCCATTATAATGAACGCGGGCGCGGACACAACTTTATATATCGGAAACTATATTGGCGCATATAGCGCGAATATTGATGTTGATGGGTACGGTTATTTTACAAAAGGCGTATTAACCAGAGCGGGCAGTTCGTCAGCCTTCTCGGGCAATGTTTCGGTCACCGGCGCTGCTAGTTCATTGAGCGTGACCCAGGGTTCGTTCAATGCTCCCAAGGGCTGTTTTGGCGCCGGGGCGTGCGCCGCCGCCGCCAACCAGCTTATAATTCAGGGTCCGGGCGAGCTGTGCATCAACGGCGACTGCCGCAGTGCCTGGCCGGCGGGCGCGGGCGCGGGTGATATTACCGATGTTTTATCAGGCGTCGGTATTATTGTAAACAATCCTGGAGGCCCCCAGCCTACAATCAGCGCAGATTATACCCAGGCTCAGCAAAGAGTAAGTAGCGGCTGCGCCGCCGGTTCGTCAATCCGCCTGATTAACCAAGACGGAACCGTTGTCTGCGAGCCGGATGATGACACGGGCGGTATTGCCGGCATTACCGCCGGAACCAACATAGAAACCATTAGTTTGGGTGAGGATGTTACGATTAATGTTGTTGATTCTCCGACTTTTGCCGATACAGTGACCATGAACGACAATCTCAATGTCAGTGGCTCAATCGCCGGCGCGAGCCTCGGCGTCAGCGGCGCGATCAGCGCGGCAACTTTAGAGACCACGGGCTCGATTGCGATAAATGGACAGACCATTAATTCAACCCACGGCATCCGGGCGCAAGGAAGTTCGGCCGGCGCGTATTTTAGCGACAGTAACAGTTCGGGTTATGCTTATCTTGGCTATGGCGATTATGGAATATCAGCCGCCGGAAGTCTTCGCGCCGGGTATTTTTCGGAAACGGACACGGGCACAACCGTCGCCCTAGGTTACGGCGGCAACGCGATCGTTACCCACGGCACCACCTCGGGCGGTCAGTTTATAAATGACACTTCGGAAAATTACGCTTATTTGGGTTCAAGCAGTTATGGCATTGCCGCCTATGGCAGCACGGCCGGCGGACGTTTCGAGGACCGTGATTCGGGCAAATACGCCTACATCGGTTATGGCAATTATGGCGGCTATTTTATTGGTCAGGGTTATTTCTCCGATAAATTAAGGGTGGCGGCCGACTTGCAGGTTGACGGCACCTGTTCGGGCTCGGCAACTTGCGACCAGGATATTGCCGAATATATCTCGGCCAGCGCGGACGTTGAGCCCGGCGACGTGGTTGAAATAAGTGAGGATGGCGCGGTCCGCAAATCGAGTCAGCCCCGCAGCGACCGGGTTATCGGCGTAATTTCCACCAACCCGGCGATAATTTTTCCCGGCGCCGCCGTCGGAGACAGCAAACAGCCATTGGCCCTTTCCGGCGTGGTGCCGGTCAAGGTTTCAGCCGAAAACGGGGCAATCACCGCCGGCGACCTCTTGACCAGTTCTTCGGTGCCCGGCCATGCCATGCGCTGCGAGGACAAATCGGGATGCAGTGGCGCGATCATCGGCAAAGCGCTGGAATCGTTTGATGGGGAGATAGGTGTTATAAAGATGATTGTTACATTGCAATAATTTTAGCGGATTTTTTTGAATAGTTAATCAGTGAATCAGTTAAACAATTGATCGTGCAGTTGGCGTGAAATTTCCTGATTAACCGATTCACCGATTAACCGATTAACTATGTTTAAACTCTACAACACTCTTACTCACAAAAAACAGGAATTCAAACCCATAAAATCAAAAAAGGTGGGGCTGTACACGTGCGGCCCCACTGTTTATGATTTCGCCCATATTGGCAATCTTAGGACATATATTTTTGAAGATATTTTGAAGAGAACGCTCAAGATGAACGGCTACGCAATAAAACACGTGATGAACATAACCGATGTCGGCCACCTGGTTTCGGACGCGGACACGGGCGAGGACAAGATGATGAAAGCCTTGCGCCGCGAGGGCCTGAAGCCGGATGCCCAATCAATGAAAGAATTGGCCAACAAGTATTTTCTCGCTTTTAAAAAAGATACCGGCGATCTGAATATTATTCCGCCCGACGAACGGCCCAAGGCGACTGAACATATCAAAGAGCAGGTCGAGCTTATCAAGATGCTCATGGTTAAGGGTTGCGCCTATGAAACCGCGGACGCGGTTTATTTTGACACGGCGCGTCTCAAAGATTATGGCAAATTGGCCCACGGCCGGGCCGAGGTGGAAGAGGCGTTGGCCCGGGTTGAATCAAGCAAAGAGAAAAGAAACGCGCCGGATTTCGCTCTGTGGATCAAGGCGGTCGGCCGCCACGAAAAGCACGTCATGCAATGGCCGAGTCCGTGGGGCAGGGGATTTCCCGGCTGGCACACCGAGTGCTCGGCCATGAGCCGAAAATATCTTGGCCAGCCCTTTGATATTCACTGCGGCGGCGTTGACCATATTCCGGTGCATCACACCAATGAAATCGCGCAAAGTGAAGCGGCTTACGGCGCGCCCATGGCCAATTATTGGCTGCACGCCGAGTTCTTGACTTTTGGCCGCAACAAGATGGCAAAATCGGCCGGAACATTCATCAGTCTTGCCGATATGGAGAAAAAAGGATTTAAGCCGCTGGCCTACCGATATCTTTGTCTGACCGCGCATTATCGGTCCAAGCTCAATTTTACCTGGGAGTCGCTCGCTGCGGCGCAGAACGCGCTTGAGAGTTTATACGAAGTGGCCAGATATTGGCCAAAGCCCGAAGCGGTTGAGCCGTCTCGTCTGGAAAATTTTAAAGAAGCCCTAAATGATGACCTGGACACGCCGCGGGCGTTGGCCGAACTTTGGTTTGTGGTCAAGTCAATTGACGAGTC
>JAHJFT010000121.1 GCA_018824325.1 Patescibacteria group bacterium | reverse complement strand
TTCAATTTTTAATGAGAGGATCAACAAGCGCTGCGGGTGCAGGAAATATGTTGTTATATGGAGTAAGCGCTGGTTCAATGGATTTTGGAACAAATAATACGTCTCGGTTGTTGATAACAAATGCGGGCAACGTCGGCATCGGCACGACGAGTCCTGGGGAGAAATTAGAGGTCAATGGCAATATTAAATTGACCGGCAGGATTCACCAGGGTGATATGGGTGATATGGCTGAGATGATGGCTCTGTCGCCGATGGTTCTTTCAAATGGTGCCACGCACCAAATGGTGCCACGCACCAACAACTTAGCGCATGGCGAAGAAATGGTGCGTGGCACCATTTACGACCTCTATTCCATGCCGCAGTCTAAAGACGTTGTTATGATCGATAATAAAGGCGGCATACGGCTTTCAGACGCGCCTAATTCCACAAGCGTTATAGGCGTTATCTCTACAAATCCTGCCCACGTACTGATGGCAGATTTAGAGAATGGCGTACCTGTAGCGCTATCAGGCACAGTACCTTGCAAGGTAACTACTGAAAACGGGCCTATTTATCCGGGAGATTTATTGACAAGTTCATCTAAACCGGGTTATGCTATGAAAGCAAATCCGCCAAAGATAGGCGCTATTATAGGTAAGGCAATGGAGGCATTGGAAGAAGGCGAAGGCGAGATAATAGTGTTTGTGACCAGACAGTGACAAGGAGGAAACGAGAGTATGAAAAACTTCCTTAAGCAGATCTTAGGGTATTTTAAACAGAAATATCTGCCGATTTCTAAGCAAAGGGCTGATTTTTCTAAAACTCGGCAGATAGATGTCCAGCAAAGTCGGCAGATAAAAAAAGCCCCTCATCTTGCTTCGGCTGCTTTACAGTCTCGCAATGACAATACTGCCAGCCAGGAACCAGCGCTTATATGCCCTTACTGCAGCAGTAAAGATACTGTGAAAAGCGGCCTGCGTAAAAAGAAGTATGAGCTTCAGCAGAGATTTCTTTGCAATGCGTGCGCTAGGCTTTTTGTCGCTCCGAAAGCCAAGGGCAAGTCTTTTCCATTGAAGGTTATTTTAGAAGCCATAAGCTATTACAATACCGGTTTTACCCTGGCTGAGTCGTGCAGATTCTTAAAAGAGAAATCCGGCTTGGATGTAAAAGAGGCAAGCCTCTCTAACTGGTTAAAAGAATATAAGGAGCTTTGTAGTTATTCAAGGATGAGAGAATATGGCCTGAAGCTTTACAGTCCTCATCAGGTAATCCAGACTGTTAACCTGTACCACCGCCAGGTGTATGAATTTTCATATCACAGGGCTAAAACCGCGCTGATACTACAGGATTTTAAGCATTCTAAATTTGAAAATGTCCGGGAATTTTTAGAAGCGGTCCAGACCGAATGCCCGCATCAGTTTTTCCAGGAAGGCGAGCGCGCCAGCGAGGAGAATGTGAAGTTTGATATAAGCGGGCTTGCGATCAGGGAGAAGCAGAATTTTGCCACAAGGATCGCTAATCTGGCCTTGCAGGCGGTAAATGACAATAAGTTCAGGCACAAGGCGCTCCAAAGATTTATGATTTGCAATGATTCAGTTACAGTGGCTACTGAGGTGCCGGTGTATATGGATGAGATGGATATAGAACATATGCAGGAGGTATTAGGATTTAATATCCCCCTGAAATTAGGTAAAGTAATGACTGGTCATATAGATATGCTGCAGGTCCGTAACGGAAGCGTGCATATACTAGATTATAAACCCGCGAAGAACGCGAAACGAGATAAGCCGGTCAGCCAGCTTACGCTCTACGCATTGGCATTGAGCAGGTTAACCGGTCTCAGGCTCTATGATTTTAAATGCGCGTGGTTTGACGAAAACGCGTATTTCGAGTTTTTTCCATTGCATGTGGTGTATAAATTGAGGGATAAGCAGAAGAAAGAAGACCCTGCGCAGATGAAGTGGGATACGTTGGCTGATCCCGGAGTTGAAAAAACAAGTGAGGCTGCCGATGTTGAAGAAAAGCGAGCTTAAATATATGCTGAAGTTGTTAATAAAGCACGGCACTGAATACTGTCAACAATTACAGGCCGCAATGTCGGGATTGAGACGGCAGGCAAAGAATCGCGGTAATTTATTTTTTGTAGAGGTAGACGACAGCGAAGTCGCATATGACTACGATAATGGCGATAATATAAAGGATGGTATCGTTCATAAAGGGTTACCTTTTGGATTTTATCGCCCACAAATAGACGATAATCGCCAATATTCCGGCAAAAATATAAAAAGTCAGAAGATTCATTGGTTTTTGTCCTTTTTTAATAACGCCGCAGATGCGCTTAAAAAAGACACTGTCATGGCTATGCCTATGGAAAATGTAAGCCATGGTTTTATGCCTGCGGCGCCCGGAACAAATGCACCAACCACTAATGAGGCAAATATAATTTTCGCCCCATCTAAGAAAAAATCAGAGACAATATCTAGTCTGTCTTTATCCAACATATGTCAAAAGTTTACTACACAATCAATAATTTGTCAAGATAAAGAAAGGGCGTTATGTACAAAACTTACCGCAAGACCAGTTTTAGGGTAAAACGGCCAATAAGGGGTTTCAGGGACCTGGAGGTATACCAGCGGACTGCAAAATGCGCGAGTGAGATTATGATAAAGATTATTTCGGGGCTTCAAGGGACGGAATCTCCTGTGGTAAAAAAACTTACAGACAGCTGTCTCAGGATACCTGAACTGATCGCTTCGGCTCATTCAAGGAGGTTCGAGAAGGGCGATGAGTCTGCCTTAATGGACGAATGCCTTGAAGAGTGCAACAGGGTATGCGTATATCTGGAGCAGGTGAGGGATATATTTGGAGAAAAGATAGACAGGGTGGTATGCGACGATCTTGTGAAGAGGTATATTTACGCGAGGCGCAAGATCAGAAATCTGCAGAAGGCGTGGGAAAAATTCGGGAAACGTTCCATTGATCCCGGTGTTGAGAAAAACAAATGAGGTGCCGGTGTTGCGGAAGACGGTGTTTAAAATGACGCGTAATCTAATGACAATCCGGCTCGATTGGTTAAAGCGTGCCTCGAATATACTTCGAGCTTGTCGAGAAGTTCTCGGCTCTGTTCGAACAATATTGGGGGCCCGCTTTAACATAACCGAACCTAACAAGGGGGCTATCATGATTACGATTATTAGACGATTATTAGGGATTACACGCGAATCGTTGAACCACGCGGAAGTACACGTTGAACCACGCGGAAGTACATGGCGGGGCAGTCCGCCTAATTTCCGCGTTCTCATGGTGCTCTTGTGCTCTTGTGCACTGGTGCTCACATGCGCACCCGGCACTCTCCACGCCGTCGACAACACCTTTACTGACGATGTCAAAGGCCGTTCCGGCACTGACGTGCGTCTGGACGAGGGCATGGTGGATACGCCCTACGGAGGCCTGGGTAGATACGAGAACCTTCTTACCTATTCAGATACTTTTGATAACTCAGTATGGGCTAAGACCAATGTCACTTCCCCCACAGCTGACCAGATAATTGCTCCTAACGGCTCTACGACCGCAGAGGCACTTGCGCCTACAGCCGCAGCAGCGACCAATGTTAAAAACACTTCAGCTGCAGCTGCCACAGCCTCAACCAGCTATACCTTTTCAACATGGTTAAAGGCCGCATCAGGCACAAAGGACATAGTGCTTACAGTAGGAGACACTGCTGCCAATAACACTGCTACAGCAAGCCTTACAACAGCATGGCAGCGCTTCAGCGTCAGCTACACATCTTCAGGCACACCCAGCGGCAATGTATTTGGCCAGATAGGAGACGCCGCATGGACCGCTGATACTATCCACGCATGGGGCGCTCAGCTTGAGCAGGCCTCATCCCCGGGGGTATATGCTAAAGCTGCAGCTAATGCCATTACTTCCGGAAGAGGAATTATCTCTACCAGTGATATCATCATGCCTGGATTAAAGCTCACTGAAGGCGACATTGCCAATATCGTCGGCAACACGATTATCCTGGATGACGACGTGGACATCACCGGCAGCCTCAAGGTCACAGGCGCCGGCCCGCACTACATAAGCCAGGGCAACGTCGGCATCGGGACAGTAAGTCCTGCTCAAAAATTGCATGTGGAAGGACAATGCGTTACAGGGGATACCATGCTTTCAATTTTTGAGAAGGACGTTCAGGGTTCAAGGTTCAAGGTTCAAGGGATAATGATAAAAGATGTAAAACCCGGGATGATGGTTTATTCCTTGAATGAAGAGCTTGGGATAATAGAGCCACACAGGATACTTGCATTACTGGATATGGGTATTAAACCAGTATTTAAACTCATTACGAAGGATGGAAAGAGCATAAGGACAACAGGTAATCATCCGTATCTGACTCGTGAAGGCTGGAAAAAGGTTGTGGAATTAGAGGCAGGACAAAGAATAGCAGTGCCAAGAGAGATCAATGGGCATGCTTCTTATGTCGGCGGTGGTCAATATAAAACAAAATCAACACAAAACCAAGGAATATTAATGTCCCTGCTATGGCGGCCATTATTCTTCTCCTTTCCAGGAATAGATAATTACGCTCAAGATAAGCAAAGTGATACCCAGTGTTATGAAACCTATTCGCAAAGCAACCGGAAGTTTTTCAAAGAAATAACTGGCAAATCCGACAGTAAGTATGGCCTTACCAAGATCAGCGATAATCTTCGCGATAAATTCTCTGGATGCTTTATCAAGAATTATCATGATTTTCGGGAACAATTATATCACAGCTTCGATAACCTGTCAAGTAAAGCATATGCAGGCCTGGCCCAGCCTCTGCCCGAACATTTGACCGAACAATACGAATTTTCAGATATGCGGACAATATGGCTCCACGAGCCTGTCATTGCGAGGAGCGAAGCGACGCCTGTCCGCCGAAGCCATATAGGGCAGAATAAAGGCGTAGGCGGAAAGCAATCTCACCTTGAACCTCGAACCTCCAACCTCGAACGGTATGTATTGTGGGCGGAAATTGAGAGTATCGAATACATAGGATACGAGCAGGTTTATGATATAGAGGTAGAAGGCACGCACAATTTCATAGGCAACGGTATCATAGCCCACAACACATACCTTAACGGCAACGTCGGCATCGGGACGACG
>JAHJFT010000027.1 GCA_018824325.1 Patescibacteria group bacterium | reverse complement strand
TTGTTCCTTAAAAATTAATATTAAACTTGCCAAAATTTTCTTTTTTTCTAACAAGCTAATCAGCTAAAAAGCTAATAAGCTGGGAAGCTAACCAATGTCTCGCATGGCCAAGCCGATGGCCACGGAAAAACGCGGACCCATCTCTTGAAGCACGGGTTTTAGCTCAAAGCGTAAAACGACTTTCTCCACACATTTTACCACATACTGGAAAAAACTAATACTGCGAAGCCAAATCATACATGGGCATAAGTACGGCCGAAACCATTACGCCCACGGCCAAACCGATTAAAATCATGACCAGTGGTTCAATGATCGTCACCAGGCCGGCGACCGCGTTCTTTACCTCGCGCGAGAAAAAATCCGTAAGCTTATTGAAAATTTGCTCCATCTGCCCGGTCTCTTCGCCAATTGATATCATCTGCACGACCATTGGCGGAATAATGGGAGACTCTTTGAAAATCGTGGTTATGGAATTTCCGTCTTCCACCTCGCGAATGGTTTGATTAATCATTATTTTAAAAACCATATTGCCGACAACGTCTTTCACCACTCTTAGGCTGGCGACCATGTCCAAGCCGCCGGCAAGCAGGGTGGACATGCTGCGCGTAAAGCGCACGATGTATATCTTTCTGAATATTTTGCCAAAAAGAGGCAGATGAATCTTCATGCTATCCCAGACAAGACGGCCGGGCGGGAGTTGTATCAATATTCTTAAGCCAATGCCGCCGACAACAACCAGTATGAGAAAAAGCCACCAATAAGAAGAGAGTATCCCGCTCACGAAAATCAAAACATTGGTGGTCCACGGCAGGGGCGCGCCCGATTCTTTCATTATTTCCATGAGCCGAGGCAGTATAAAAACCATCATTAAAAATCCCACGGCAATAAGTCCGCACATTATAAAGGCCGGGTAGATCATGGAACTCCTTATCTTGCTCATGAGTTCATAATCTTGCTCCTGCTCATCGGCCAGGTAGCTCAAGACCTCGTCAAGCTTGCCCGTGGTTTCGCCCGAACGTATCATGCTGACATAAAATTCGGAAAAAACATTGGGAAAAATCATCATGGCGTCGGAAAGCCTTGCCCCGTCCTCCACTCCCTTGGCAAGCTCCCCGACGATCGCCTTGAGCGCCGCGTTCTCGGTTTGAAGAATGAGCGAGCGCAGGGCCTTTAGGAGCGGCACATTGGCGGTAACCATGACCGAAAGCTGGCGCGAAAAAATCACTTTGTCGCGCGCGCCGATCATTGACAGGGATTTTGAAAGAATTTTCCAAACCTCGCCGATCTTGCCGGCCGACCGGGAAACACTCATGACTTGTAAACCTTGTTCGCCCAAATATCGCCGAACCTCTTGTTCGTTTTCCGCTTCAATTCGGCCCTGGTCTTTTTCGCCGTTGGTATTTTTTACTTGATAATTAAAAACCGACATTTGTTTCTAGCTAATCGCTTGCTTAATCTTTAAAACGATTTCCGCGGGCGTAAGATGCGTCTTTATAAGATAGTCCGCGGCGCCGGCAGCCATCCCCTTTTCAATGTCTTCTCTCTGCCCCAGACTGCTCAAAATCATCACTTTGACATTTTTTATTTCTTTATTTTTTTTAATTTCTTCAAGCACGCCGTATCCATTCATGCCGGGCATTAAAATATCCAACAAAACAACATCGGGCATGTCTTTTTTCATCATTTTCAAACCGGTCTCCCCGTCCGGCGCCCGACGCGCCTCAAAACCCTGCTCCGTGAACTTGGCGCTCAATATATCGGAAAAAAAATCGTCGTCGTCAATAATTAAAATCTTTGTTTTCTGCGACATGGGTGAATTTATATTATTTGGTTTATTGGGATTGCTACAAAAATCAATTATTCTGACAGGGATTAAAATTTTTTGAAAGATTGAAATCAGTTGTCGGAAATCGGTTATCGGTAAAGAAATCGGAAAACGGAAAACGGCACAGAAAACGGAAAGCAGAGATCGGTTTTTATAAATGATGGGGTACCTCTGCTAACTTCGGATTTCTGATTTCTTCTTTCTGTACTGTTTTCTGATAACCGACAACTGATTTCTGTCACATATAATCGTAAGTTCAAAATATACTTTTTTTGAGGACCTCGTTGCCTGTTCCGAACTTCCTGCTCAACTCACACTTCACTGATTCTCATTACTTCTTCAATCGTGGTTAAGCCCTGGAGGGCTTTGATAAAACCATCCTGCCGCAACTTTACCATTTTTTGCGCTTTGATGGCTTCATCCACCTGCTCGCTGGGAAAGCCGGCTTCAATAATGCGCTCCATGTCTTTATCTACCATCATTATTTCGGCCACCGAGATTCTGCCCGCATATCCGGAACCATTGCATCGGGCGCAGCCCCGACCTTTGTAAAAAGTAAGTTCGCCGTCCGTTTTTACGCCCGCGGGCAGAGCTTGCTTGAATACTTTTTTGAGTTCTTCTCTGACTTCGTCTTCAATGTCCTTGGGCGCGGTCAGAACCTCGCGGCAATGCTCGCATATTCTTCGGGCCAATCTTTGGGCGACAACCGCGTTCAGGGTTGAGGCAAGCAGAAACGGTTCGGCGCCCATGTCAATGAGGCGCGGCACCACGCCGAGCGCGTCGTTGGTGTGAATGGTGGAAAAAAGCAAATGTCCGGTAAGCGCGGCGTGGATTGCCAATTCCGCGGTTTCGCGGTCCCTGATTTCTCCGACCATGATAATATTCGGGTCCTGCCGCAGAATCGCGCGCAAGCCGTTGACAAAACTATAATCAATTTCCGGCCTTATCTGCGATTGGTTTACGCCTTCAATAAAGTATTCTATGGGATCTTCCAGCGTAACAATATTCACGGCATCGCTTTTGATCATGTTCAAAATGGCATAAAGAGTGGTGGATTTGCCCGAACCGGTCGGGCCGGTAATCAAAACCATGCCGTGCGGCGCGCTGATTTCGCGCTGAATGATTTTCGCGTGCTCTTTTGAAAATCCGAGCGTTTCCAGAGTGGGCGCGCCGGTTGAGGTGTCCAATATTCTCATGGCGACCTTCTCGTTTTCCGCGCACGGAAAAGTGGATATTCTAAAATCAATTTTTTTGCCCTCAATCACCTCGGTAAAGCGGCCGTCTTGGGGTATGCGCGTTTCATCAATCTTTAAATTGGCCATGACCTTGATTCTTGAAATGACCGCGGCGTGAATGTATTTGGGAAGCCTGATCGTGGTGCGGAGCGCGCCGTCAATCCGGTAGCGGACGCGCGTCGGCCCGTCGGTCGGCTCGATGTGGATGTCCGAGGCGCCCGAATCCACGGCGTGGCGGGTAATCGTGGCGACGATGCGCGCCACCGGCGCGCCGCTTATTTCTTCTTCAATCGGCCGGGCCTCGGGCATTTTTTCTTTTTTCGGAGCGAATCTTTCTTTGGCGATTTCCAGCTCTTTCTCAACTTCCTTGCCCAAAACTTCGTATCGGCGCAGACTTTTCCTGAAAGCGGTCGGGGAAATGATAAAATATTTTCCCTGAAACTTGTTTTCTTCGGCCAAAAATTCGATCGCCTCAATCGCCTGATAGTCGCGCGGGTCAACCAGCCCGATGCTTACCTCGTCTCCTTTTTTTTCAAAAGCGACCATGCGGTATGTTTCCGCGGTTTCGCGGGGAATAATGTTCAAAACCTCGGGAACGATGTCAAGACCGATAATATCTCTGAAGGGCACGCCGTAAACCTTGGCGCGCGCCTTGGTCAGGGCCTCTTCGTCAATCAGACCTTTTTTTATTAAAACCTGTTCCAGGCCGCTTCCCTGCTCAAGTTCTTTTAGCGCGGCCTCGACCTGTTTGGCCGAAAGGCTTTTGTCGGCCACGAGCTGGTCAATGATTTGTTTTGTTGTTTTTGGTATTGGCATATTGTTTAAAAATTTTACGTGGAAGTCGCGTTACCTAAAAAATTAATTTCCTGAAAAGGAAGCGGGTTGCCGGTCGCCCCAGGGACGAGCGGCAGGGCTTTGTAGCTTTTTAATCCCTGGAACGCGTCCTCGCCCAGAACACTGGCGTCGATTTTGGGTATTTGGGCCGGCGGCGTGACGGTCCCGTATTCAAGGATAATGTCTGGTTTTATAAAAATGAAATAATAAACAATCGCGCCGACAACAATCAGCAGCACCAGAACGAAATAAAATATTTTTTTTGAGCGGCTCATGCTTTAGGATTTCTTAAGATAATAAGTGGTTAAATTCAAAATATACACGCCCTTGCCCGACTGAAAGCTTAATGAATTTAAATCGGTCAGCCTGAGATTTGATTCAATCTTGCTTATAAACTGCTTCAACTGCGCGTAACCCCCGCCTTCAATGCTCGCCGAAACCAAGATGGGATAAATGTCGGTTTTGGGGATGGCCGGTTCATCGGCGTAACTCAAAGTGACGCGGGTGGCACCAAACCCGCTCTGCGCGGCAATCTGGTCAAGCATGGCGATGAGGCCGGGGATGTCCTGTTCGGTGGGCACGAAATAATCAAGCTTGGCCTTGTCCAGTTCGGAAATCTCGCTCCATTGGGCAACAATTTGATTAAATTGATTAAGCGTATTTTGATATTGAGCTTGTTCGGTTTGCCTTAAATCCAGCTCCATGCCCAGGGCCCGATATTCGTCATAAGCCGGGCCGATAAGCAAGGACCAGGCAAACGCGCCAAGCGCGAGCAAACAAAAAATAACAACGGTTTTATAATAACCGATCCAAAGCAAAGACGGCATGCCCGGCCTTTTCTTGTTTTTTTGTTCGAGCTTGGCTTTGAGCATATTATTCAATGCTTAACAAAAATTCGGGCCTAAAAATAATCTGCATGTCAAAACTGACCTCGCCGGCTCCCCCGTCTTCAAGCGGACGCGCCTGAAACGAATTCACATTAATCTCTGCGATCTCTTCAAATGTCTGTAAATGGGCGATTTGTTCGGCCGCGGTTTCCATGTCTTTGGCCATGACTTCCAAGACCACTTTGCCGCCTTCCGAAGATATGTATGACGAATACCAGACGTCGGGCAAAGTACTTTTTTCCAAGAATTTAAGTATTTTGGAAGCATGGACATGACCCGGCAGAAGCGTGGACATGGCGGCGAGTTTTTTTTCAAAAATCCAAAGGTCCTGCTGTTCAAGGCGAACCGAATCTATTTCCGACTTGAGCGACTCAATGGATTGGTCCAGGGCTAATTTTTCCCGGGTGCTTGAGTCAACTTGGGCGCGAATAAACAAAAACAAGGCGCCGATCAAGATAATTTCGAGCAAAAGTAAAACCACGAAGGCGATTTTCCGGAGCTTGGTGCTTGGCCCTCGCTCGGTCCTTTCCGGCGGAATCAGGCTAACTTGAAGTTTTTTTCTCAAGGGAATGGGCGGCTTGGCCGGCGGCGCGTCCGCGCGACGCGGGCCGGGCTTGTACGGAATCCGAACTTCTGTTTTTTCTTCCCTTACGGGCGCGAATCCCTTTGCCGGCGCGGGCTCTAATTCACCGCTTAGCGGCGGCGTGGGTTTTATTTCCGGCTCTTTCGCCGGCTTGCCGCCTTTTTCCGGAATATAAAATTCCGGCTTTTCTTTGTTTTCCAAAGCCTCGCGTTCCAGCTCTTCTTGTTCTTTTTTTCTCATCTCCTCGGGGAGAAGACTTATTCCTCCGTTGGGCATACATTAGCTTTTTAGCTTCGTTAGCTTGTTAGCTTTTCCCGCCTGCGGCGGGACCCCGCCACGCCCCGCCAGAGGCGAGGCTCCGCATTCTGCGGGGCCGTGGGCCAAAGGCGGTGGTTAGGATTTTAAGTTGGTGGTCATTTTATTTAACGTCTTCATTGCTTTTCTCATAGTCTTGGCCTCATTTTCATATTTCTAATAAACCTCAACCCAAGCGTTTTCTTGTCCAATAATTAAAGCGCCGTCGGGATAAACCACTGCCTCCGAGATGGTGAGGATATGGTCTTTTTGAAATCCATTGAGCTCAAAGACTTGTTCCGTTTGAATAGCCCTCTTCTCTTCGTTATCAATATAATAAACAGCCGAGTTATTGGTATATTTTATCAAACTTCCGGTTGGATGAACGTTGGAAGCGGCAATATCATCACCGGTTGTGTAATCAGTGAAAAATGTCTCGGCAACATCTC
>JAHJFT010000026.1 GCA_018824325.1 Patescibacteria group bacterium | reverse complement strand
ATAGATAGAAATGTTTTATCCATAGTAGTATTAAGTTAAAAATTAACTCGATATACTACCACAGAAGGTAGGACATTTCTATTTCCCGCTACTAGGACATTATCATTTCCGTTCTACAGCCATGGTGTCAAAAATAGCTGACAAAATTTTATTAAATTTTTACGCTCTGACTCTTTTATATCATATTTATATCATAAATCCGGAAATTTCGCACCCCGCGCCCAAAACCAGCATTGACAAATTTTGGGGCTTATGATATTCTGGACGCTATATTACCCATACCCTAAAATAAATAAAAAACAGAGGAGGAAATGAGAATGGTGACGATGAACGATGTGACGCGCCTGGGACAACGAATCTGCTCTTGCGGCATTATCTCGGATTCGTTTTTCAAGCAAGTACTGGAACGCTTCAAGTCCGTGACCCAGGCCATTCGGGAGGAGCTTGAGCTTGATTTTCCGGACCTTGACCGATTGCCGCCGGAAACCGAACTCGGCCCGGTTGCCGAGCAAAAACTCGTTGAGCTTAAAAAATGGCTCTCGGACACGACCAACGATCGCGTGGTCGGCCGCTGAACCGGCTCACTCGCTTCAAAAGCTTGCGGCGCTTGCGCAAGCTTGTTTTTTTTTAATAAAAAGCCCGCTCAACAGTGAACGGGTCAAGAAGGTATCGGGCTTTGGCTAAGACTAGGCAAGGTCTAGTCTTCCGCGGCCCCGAGCTCGGCTTTGCGCCCGAGATAGCGGCGCCAGCCCAGCTCCTGCAAGATAATTTGCGCGGGCAAATCAAGTAGCCGCTCGCAGTCTTCTTTCGGCTGGAGCAAATCCGTGGCCGCCTCAAGAATACGGCGCTCGCCAAGCAGCTCGTTAAACGATTTTTCCGCCTCATCCGATTGCTCGCCCATTCCGATAAGGGCAATGAAAAATAAAGAGCTTTTTTGCATCAGGCTGACATGGTTTGGGAAGAGCAGGGTCTGCCCAAAGTATAGCCCGTTCGGCGCGGACCCCAGATTCCGGCGCGCGGCTTCGGAGAGCAGTTGAGGCAGCTCTATCGCATCAGCCCCCTTCATGTCGGGCAAAGGGAAAATGTTCAATACCCCTTCAAGCAGGCGGCCGGGCAATGAACGGCCCTGGGACTGACCGGCCGCGTCATACCAGCGCCAAAGCCGGTTGAGCAGCAGGCGCGCCACTTCTTGGTCGGTTAAGTCTGATAATGTATTTTTCAATTTTTCCTCCTCGGTTGTTTTAAGGTTGTGATATTATATTAAAATATTAATCTAAAGATGTAAAGACCTGAAAAGCACAAAAGCAAAAATCCAGCCGCGGCCGCGGCTGGATTTAATTTGCTGATTTTTTATTGTTACTCGCTAATGTTTCTTTTCATCTTGTCAATAAATGATTTGGCCGCTTCGCGTCCACCCAGGCCAAAGGCCAGACCGGCCGAAAGCGCGATGGTCACCATAACGGCGGTGAACAAGGTCTCAATCAGGGTGACGGCCACGCCAAGCTGAATCAAGGCGGCCAGAGCGGCAAAAACAAAGATGGCCCATTTTGCCACCGTGCCGACCAAGGCGGCCAGAGCGGCGCGAGAGCTCTTGAGAACGCTGACAATCAGGTTATGGGTGAACTCGCCCAAAACCAAGCCAACCACCAAAATAAGCACGGCAATAATCACGTTAGGCAGATAAAGGGCGATGTCGGTGAGAAACGCGGTGAATTGGCCAAGATCCAAAATCTCGGAAACCGCGATAAGTAAGACAATGTACAAAAACCACTTTACCAGCCATCCTAAAATGGCCGAAAGCTCCACCTTGGTGCCGGCCTGCTCAATCTTCTGGATGACATTGATTTTCTTGACATAGGTGTCAACTTTGACCAACTGCACGATTTTGCGCACGAGCTGGCCAAGGGCGCGGGCGACCAAGATGCCGACAATAATCACGATGATCGCGGCAATGATGTTGGGCAAAAAATCAACGATGTTGTCGCCCAGCTCGCGCAGGGCGTCCAAAATGGCCTGGCCTACTGATTTGATAAAATTCATATATTTTTATTTAAATTAATTAACTAATGGATTTTTGACCTTTGGGTTTATTATAGCATTAAAAAAGATTTTGGAGGGAGATATTATTCACACTCGGCCGACCCGGCCGGATTCGCGCCATTGAATTGATTTTTTATTTTTTTGAACTAACCGCGTCAACGTAAGCGCAATAATCGCAATTCGCGCCGGCCTTGGGCGGCTTTTTTTTATTCAAACATTTGTACGCGTTAGTAATGGTTTTTTCCACCCAAGAATCATCACCCGCGTACGGAATCAAGGTCACGTCAAACTCCAGTTTTCCGTCAAACGCCTTGGCGTCGGCCCGACCGTTGCAATAAACAAAATACCCGACGCGCGAGACCTTGTATCCGTTTTGCCGCAAAAGCCACTGATAAATCTCCATCTGCCTTTTATAGCCGTCTTGCCAGCCCTGGTCCAACTCGGTGATGTCCCCTGCTTTGGCCGTGGCTTTATAGTCAACCACGATATATTCGCCTTGGGAATTTTCCCAAAGGTCGTCAATCGCGCCGTAAATCAAAAGATTAGTGGGCTTGTGCAAATACTGCACGCCCGTAAAATTGTGCCGCCACTTGTCCAAATCTTTGTGCCCAATGGGCCGCGCGTCCACCCCGTATTTTTCAATGAGCGGGTGCGTGGTGCCCTCGGCCCGGTGGATGTCAAACTCCTGCTTAAGCAGCGTATCAACTGCCGAATTCAGGGCAAATGGAAATCCGGGCGGCCGGCCTACTCCCAAGACGCGGTCAAAATAAAAACATTTGGCGCAATTTAAAAATAACTCTATCTTGCTTCGCGATAATTTAAAAATTTCCGACGATTTGGGGTTATAAAGATTGCGCGTGCGTTGGGGATTGTAATATTGGGTCATAAGATTATTAAGCTTAGTGGCCTTTTGAAAATAATCGGCCGTACATGTCCGCATGCTCCTGCTTGAGCTGGTCGCATAGCTCTTTATAAAATTCCTCCCACTCCTGCTCATTCATTTTATTTGCCGGCTGGCGCGTTTTCACGGAAATGACACAGCCGATTCTGCGCTTAATCGGAATGTTCAGTTCTTTTTCCGCTTTCATGCGCCGGACGATGGAAAAGTCGCGCTCGTTGACCGGTTGGTTTATTATGGGACATTTTTCCTCCAGCTCGGTTAATAATTTTTTTAGGTCTTGTTTTTGAGACATAGAGGTTGGTTTAATTGTAAATTAATAATATTTTGTCATTTTATTTTCTCTCTCTTTTTTATATTTTCTAAAACAGCTAAAAATTCTTCAAGATGCGCTTTGGCCGTTTCCCGGTCTTTGGCCACCCTTGCCTCCATCTCAACATCATACCATCGGTCTTGCACCTGTTCGCTGAATTCATTAAAATCAAAGCTGTCAAAAATTTCCAAAAGCTTTTCAATTTCCGAATCAATATTTTCTGGGCTTTGTTCTGGTGATGGTTTTTCTCTAGACATGGTGAGTATATGATTATTTATAGCCGGCGGCGGGAATAATAAAAATCGCTATGAACGGTCTTTTATTTTTTTCATTAATTCTCTTTCGTGTTTATATATGCCATGCCTGGAAAAAACTATAATCTCATACGAATCGTTGGCCACCGCTTTAAAAATCAAACGGTACCCATCGGATTTTCCGCATTTTTCTTTGAGGGGAACTACCCTCGCCTTAAAAATTTTTCCTTGGCCAAAACCCGGATATTGTTTGATGCCCGGAGTTTCTTTCAGGCCTTTCAAACAAAAAAGGCGTTTCCATGCCTCTAAAGATTCTATCGGAGCCGGGAAACGCTTCAACTTTTTTAAATCTTTTTCAATTTCACAATGGCAAGATAACCGCATAATTTTTTCACATTAATTACCCGTATCCATCTCGCCATATTTATTTCTGTAATAAGCTAAATTATAATCTATCACATCATCCGCCTTAGTAGCTATCCACGGGGCCTCTCCATGAGAAGCGGACTTCATCTCGGCGCCGGTAAATTCCTCCCATTTATTCGCGGTTTCGTCAAGAAACAATAACTCCTCTTTTGAGAAAAATTTTACGTCAAAATCTTTCAACGGCTCAATGTGTTGTTGGTCGTTGTAGCCAAAGGACATTTTTTTTCTAATAATCCTAACGTCTTTTCCACTCAT
This sequence comes from Patescibacteria group bacterium, assembly GCA_018824325.1. Classification (GTDB taxonomy): domain Bacteria; phylum Patescibacteriota; class Patescibacteriia; order JAHJFT01; family JAHJFT01; genus JAHJFT01. The sequence goes on along the minus strand of JAHJFT010000026.1, from coordinate 825 downwards.
TTTTTTCAACATCTTCTCGCCCATTCTTGGGATTGGACCGTTCTCAAACCTTAAATATTCATCACCGGACACGGATTTTCCATATTTTTCAAAATAATCAAAGTCTAGAAAGTATAATAATTTCATTATTTTTAACTTTCCGAGCGTTCCATTTTTAATCTTATTCGCAAAAAATAAGATTATATTTTTATACTTTTCTTGGTTGATTTTGGCCATAATTTTGAGCTTGATTATAACCCGACTTTATTATAACACAAGGCGCAATAATAGTTAATTCAAGACCAAAAATTTCCAAATTTTTCAGATTATTAGGCTCGTAACCGGCAAACAAAACGCGGAATTTTTTGGGGAGTGGGCATAGATATATAGCCACTCTTAAAAATGCTAATACCGCGAGGTATCCTTTTTATTTATACATTCTTTTACATATTCTTCTACATATTCTTCTATCTCTCGCGAGAGTTGTTTGTTGTTTATGTCTATTACCTCGACGAAAGCATCAACTAATATCTCAATAAATTGATTAACTTCGGGGTCATCCACCCCTATCAGAATATCGGCGTTCTCTTTAAAATATTGCTCTATTATCTTCCTTACTTCTTTTTTTCTTAAACCGAATTGTTGAAAATTAAACATCATACTTTTTTAATTTCTCTCCAAACTCATATTTATCAATGATGTGTTTTATCAATTTACCAACATCTATTTTGGCCTCATTTATTGATTCTACTAATTCCTCGTAAGAGCTAAATAGATCTTTTCTATTAATTTCTTGAGTTAGATATTTAAACAAATCTTCTAAATTTTTTCGAAAATCATTATACT
>JAHJFT010000002.1 GCA_018824325.1 Patescibacteria group bacterium | reverse complement strand
CGAGCTTCAGGAGCGCATTACTTCAACAAAGCACGGTTCAATCACTTCGGTGCAGGCAGTTTACGTGCCGGCCGACGACTTGACTGACCCGGCGCCGGCCACGACTTTTGGCCATTTGGATTCCACGGTCGTGCTTTCGCGTTCCCTGACCGAGCTGGGCATTTATCCGGCGGTTGACCCGCTTGACTCAACATCAACTATTCTTGACCCTAAGATAATCGGGCCGGAGCATTATGAAGTGGCGCGCGGCGTGCAAAAGGTTTTGCAAAGATACAAAGATCTGCAGGACATTATCGCCATTTTGGGCATGGAAGAATTGTCCGATGAAGATAAGGCGACCGTGGCCCGGGCGCGCAAGATTCAAAAATTTCTTTCCCAGCCGTTTTTCGTGGCCGAAACTTTTACCGGCGTTTCCGGAAAATACGTGCCGCTTGCGGACACGATCAGGGGGTTTAAAGAAATTCTTCAAGGCAAGCATGACGATGTGCCTGAACAAGAGTTTTACATGAAAGGCGGAATAGACGAGATTAAAAGTTAAAGATAAAAAACTAAAAATTAAAAATCTTTCAATTGGAGCAGGTATATTAAAATTAGCATGGCTCATCTTTATTTTTAATTTTTTATATTTGTTTTTTATCTTTTATCTTTAATATTTTATTTTTGAACGGTTTATGCCAAAAATCAATTTCTCAATCTGCACGCCCGAGCGCGAGGTTTATTCGGATGAAGTTGACCAAATTACCTTGCCTACCACTGAAGGCGAAGTTACCATCCTACCCAATCATTTGCCTTTGGTATGCGGACTTAAACCGGGCGAGGCCAGAGTGGTGCGCGACGGCAGTGAGACGATTATGGCCGTGTCCACTGGTTTTGTAGTAGTAAAGCCGGGTTCGCGAATTATGGTTTTAGCTGATACGGCCGAACGAGCCGAGGAATTGGAATTGGAAAAAATTGAGCAGGCCAAGAAAAAGGCCGAGGAACTGCTTGAGCAAAAAAGAGATTTGGACGAAGTGGCGTTCGCCGACGCGGCCGCGGCTTTGGAAAGAGAGTTGGCGCGGCTCAAGGTGGCGCGCAAGAAATATCGCGGCGCGGGCCGAGAAATCAAACCCGAATGATAGTTAATCAGTTAATCAGAGATCAGTTAATCGGGCGCCATATATCCCGATTAACCGATTAACGGTTAACTGATTAACTATATATGCCTAAGAGATTTTGCGATTTGCATTTATTGCACCTTTATCTTAATAAACTAACTAAATAAAAGGAGGCTTATTATGTCACACAAATGTTCTTCATTGATCGTTCATTGCATGGATTTTCGTTTTCAGCGCGCTTTTACCTCATATATGGAGGAAACCGGCCTGATGGGCGACTGTGATTGCGTGTCAGGGGCCGGCGGAATCAAAGAGCTGGTTGAATGCGAGCCGGGCGAAAATAATTATGTCTGGAAGCAGATTAAGGGCTCTTATCGATTACATGACATGAGCCACGCCGTATTGATAGCGCACTTGGATTGCGGCGCTTACGGCGGGAGCGAGAAGTTCGCGAGCCGGGAACTGGAGTTTGAGTTTCATAAACAGGAATTGGCCAAGGCTGAGCACGTGATCCGAGATTCGTTTCCGGCAATAAGCGTGAAAAAGGTGATTGCCGAAATTGAGGGGGAGGATAACGTTGTTTTTCACGACGTTGACTAGGGCTCAGCGCAAAACAGGCTTTATCTTGAAGCCTGTTTTTTATTGCGTTTCCTTCATTTTTTTGATAATATTTGCTTATGCGATTATTCCGTATTTATAAAAAGTTATATAAGTTTTTCGGGCCGCAGCGTTGGTGGCCGCGGATGCTTAGGGGAGAAGAGGGGATATTTGAAATATGCGTTGGCGCGATTTTAACGCAAAACACGAATTGGAATAATGTGGTTTTGGTTCTACGGAATATGCATGAGGCCGAGCTGACCTGCCCGGAGCGAGTAGCTCAAGTTCGGGCCGCCAAATTGCAAGCCTGCGTTCGTGCGTCCGGATATTATCGCCAAAAAGCCAAAAAGCTTAAAATATTTTCCAAATATATTTGTGATAATTACAGCGGCAAGACCTCGTGCTTGCTCAAGGGCGGATTGGTCGGAAAAAGAGAAGAACTCCTGGGTCTTTGGGGACTGGGTCCGGAGACGGCGGATTCGATATTGTTGTACGCCGGCGTTAAGCCGATTTTTGTGATTGACGCTTATACCAAAAGATTGTGCCAAAATCTGGGCGTGGAGTTGGTTGATTATGATGATTATAGATTATATTTTGAAAGCAATCTGCCCAAGTCGGTAAAACTTTACAAGGAATATCATGCCCTGATTGTCGCCTGGGGCAAGCTTTTGACCAAAGACAAGGATAAAGCCCTTTTGTTAATAAAATAAAAAATGCCCGCCGTAGAGAAAGTCTAGGCGGGCTGGCGTTTTTTCGCGCAAAGAGCCGAGATGATTGAGAGCATGGTCTTGAAGTCGAATGGCTTGTGGACGCGGAGATCACCCGGGTCTTTTTCCGCAAAGCCGCCGCCGGACATGAGGATGGTTCTCGTTTCCGGGTAATCTCGTTGGACCCTTTTTAAAAGAGTGACGCCGTTCATCTCGGGCATTGATTTGTCAGAGAGAACGATGTCGTAAGGTGCTTTTTTGAGCTGGCTCAAGGCATCGATGCCGTTTATCGCGGTTTCGATTTGATGGCCGAACGCTTCCAAAAATTTGCCAATGCCCCAGCGGATATTGGCGTCGTCGTCAACAATTAATATTTTTGCCATTGGTCCGCTCCGAGTTAAGGGTTAAAAAAGTACGGATGTAAACAAAATATAATATAAAAAATAAAATGACGCAAGATATTTATCAAGGTTTGAATAAAGAGCAGCGCGCCGCGGTGGAATCCACCGACGGTCCGGTTTTGGTGGTAGCCGGCGCGGGCACGGGCAAGACCATGGTAATTACGAGAAAGCTGGCTCATATCCTGGCGAGCGATCTGGCCAAGACCAATGAAATTTTGGCCCTGACTTTCACGGAAAAGGCGGCCCAGGAGATGGAGGAGCGCGTGGACAAGCTTTTGCCTTACGGCTATCTTGACCTTTGGATTTCCACGTTCCACTCATTTGCCGAGCGCGTGCTCAAAGACCACGCCCTTGACATCGGTATTGCCAATAATTTTAAAATTTTTACGCCGGTTGACTGCTGGCTTTTGATGCGCCAGAATCTGGACGAGTTTGATTTGGACTATTGGCGGCCGCGCGGCAACCCGACGAAATTTATCCGCGCTTTGGTCGACCATTTTGCCAGGGCAAAGGACGAGGGATTGTGGCCCCAGGATTATCTGGATTACGCCGAAAAAATCAAGCTGGACACCGACTCTTTGGAATATTTAAAATTCGACCATGAGCCGAGCCGGGAAGAAAAGGAGAAAATGCGCGCGCAGGAGATAGTCAAGATTAACGAGTTGGCCAACGCTTATCATGTTTATCAAAAATTGCTTTTGGACCGTGGGGCGCTTGATTTCGGAGATTTGATAAATTACACGCTCAAGCTGTTGAGCGAGCGGCCGCACATCCTGGCCAAATACCGCGACCAGTTTAAATACATTCTGGTTGATGAATTTCAGGATACGAACTGGGCTCAGTACGAACTTATAAAAATGCTGGCCGCGCCGAGAAATAATTTGACCGCGGTGGGCGACGATGACCAATCAATATACAAGTTCCGCGGCGCCTCGCTTTCCAATATCTTGCAGTTTAAGCAGGATTATCCAGATTCTCAAGAAGTTATTTTGGTGGAAAATTTTCGGTCGCGGCAAAATATTTTGGACATGTCGTATGAATTCATCCAGCAAAATAATCCGAACCGTCTTGAGGCTCAGCTCAAGAACAAGAATTTAAAGAAGAAAGTCACCAAAAAATTAAAGTCTCGGATTGAGGGCGAGGCGCAAATCGCTCATCTTCATTTTAAAAATCTTGATGACGAAGTCGCGGGCGTGGTTTCAAAAATAGTTGAAATAAAATCAGCTGACTCCGAGCTTTCATGGAACGACTTCGCCATTTTGACGCGTTCTAATGACGCGGCCGCGCCGTTTTGCAATTATTTGTCGCGCCACGAATTACCGTATCAGTTTCTCGCGCTTAAGGGTTTGTACACGCGGCCGGTGGTCATAGATATTTTGAGTTTTTTCAAACTTTTGGATAATTACCATGAGAGCCCGGCGCTTTTCCGCGTGATGTCCTTATCTATTTATAATATTGCCGAAGATCAGCTTATTGAGCTTAATATGGAGGCGCGGCAAGCATCCTCATCCTTGTGGCAGGTTTCTACGCGCGCCTCTTCGGTAAAAAGTTTGCAACCCGAAACCGTAAAATCGCTTGAGAACGTGGTCGCGCTTGTGGAGCGAGCTTCAAAGATGGCGCGCGCCAAAAATGTCGGCCAGGTATTTAAATATTTTTTGGAGCAAAGCGGGTATCTTCATTGGCTTGATCATTTGCCCGAATTTGAGAAAAATCAAAAATTAAGCTGGTTGGAGCAGTTTTGGAGAAGAATAAAAAAGTTTGAAACCGACCACGAAGAATCAAGGTTGTCTGATTTTATGAACGAAATTGATTTTGAACTTGAGGCCGGAGAGGAAGGCGCGTTGAAATTTGAGCCTGAAGAAGGTCCGGAGATGATTCAGATTCTAACGATTCACGGCGCTAAGGGTTTGGAGTTTAAACATGTTTTTGCGGTGAACATGGTTGACCGAAGATTTCCCACCATTGAGAGAAAGGAAGCTATCCCGATTCCGGACGCGTTGGTAAAAGAAATTTTGACCCAAGGCGACGCCCATCTTGAAGAAGAGAGGAGGCTTTTTTACGTAGCTATGACTCGGGCAAAGCACAATCTGTATTTTACCTCAGCTGATGATTATGGCGGTTTGCGGGAAAAGAAACTGTCGCGGTTTTTGATTGAACTCGGATATACTAAAGAAAAAGACGCGACTCGCCCTACCGGGGCCAAACTGCCGATTTTTGAAGAATCGGTCAAGGCGGAGAAGCCGGCGAAGATTAAATATAAACTTCCGGCCAAATTTAGTTTTACGCGCTTGGTCGCTTTTCGCACTTGTCCGCTTCAATATAAATACGCGCACATTCTTAAGATTCCGGTTTTTGGCAGCGGTAACATGAGTTTTGGCCGGTCAATGCATAACACGCTGGAGCGATTTTTTCGCGAATGGCTGACTAGGCGCGAGAGTGAGCAGGCCCAGCTATTCGGGGACAAGGGAAATAAGGAGACCGACGAAAGCAAACCAGGATTGGAAGAACTTATTTCAATCTATGACCAGGAGTGGATTTCTTCGTGGTACGAGGATGAAAACGAAATGCGCAAGCGAAAGGAATCGGGCAAAAAGGCTTTGACTCGATATTGGGAAGTTTTGTCCAGGGATTGGCCCAACGCTTTGGTTGTGGAGCAAGCGTTTAACCTTAAATTGGGCGACTATATTTTAAAAGGCCGCATTGACCGGGTTGACCAACTTCCAAACGGCAACCTTGCTATAGTTGACTACAAGACGGGCAAGGCGCGCCGTGAACTTGCGAGCGAAGACAAAGAACAGCTATTGATTTATCAAATGGCGTTGGAAGATCCCAAGCTTTTTGGTAAAAAGGTTGAGAAGTTAGTTTATTATTATCTTGAAGAAGGCTGTGACGTTGAATTCGTGGGCAAGGAAAAAGACATGGACAAATTGAAAGAATCCGTTATTCGGCGCATTGAGCAGATTAAAGAGAGTGAGTTCGCGCCCAAGCCGAGCGAACTTTGCAAGCACTGCGATTTTGCGTCAATATGTGATTATAGAAAACTCTAGCGCGAAAATTCGAAGCACTTAAATCCTAAATTTTGAAATCCAAAATCCTAAGCACCAAATCCAAAACAATATTAAATGCTCAAAATCCAAAATTCAAAACAAATATATTTTATGCAATTAACTAGTTTGTTTTGAATTTTGAACATTTGGATTTTTAATTTGTTTTGGATTTAGGATTTTGTGCTTTGGATTTATTTTACATTATGGCAAAACCACTTAAACAATTATTAGATGAGGCAATAAAAAGAACCGGCCTGGGCCGGGGCGTTTTGGCGGCCATGGTTTGCGAGGAGTTTAAAAAAGTATGCACAGAACTGCACGGCCAAGACGTGTTTGGCTATATTAAGCATGTTTCTTTTCAAAATGGCGATCTTAAAATAAAATGCGCCTCTTCGGCCGTGGCCCAGAATTTGACAATCAACAAGACAAGATTAATTAATGAGATAAATCAGGGACTGGGGAGCCAAGTGGTTAAGAATTTGTTTGCATTGGTGTTTTAGGGGGATTTGGGTTAAAATGTAATTAATAGAAATTGGAAATTAAAATATGATTGAGTGCGTATCAATAAAGGGGAATAAAGTAAAAATACCTAAAGAAAAACTTGTGTTTAGGCCTTCGGTTTATGGCATCATAATTAATAATGGAAAGATTTTAATGACCACGGTACGTTCCAACGGCAAGTTATTTTTTCCAGGTGGCGGCGTTAATATTGGCGAAAGGCTGGAGGATGCGTTAAAACGAGAAACAAAAGAAGAGACCGGCATTGAAATAAGGGTTGAAAAATTTCTTCATTTCAAAGAGCAGTTTTGTTATTGGGACCCTGGCGATGAAGTCTATCAGATGTTAAATTTTTTCTATATTTGCAAACCATTAACCACGGATTTGATAGAAGATGACGAGGTAGATGACGAAGAGGCCATGAGTCCAGAGTGGATAGATATAGAAGAGGTTGAACAGAGAAAAGACAATCTTGAGGCCGTGGAAGAAGTTTTTCAACTTTTGTAAAAACGTTGACAGATAGAAGCTATAATAGAAACCAGGAGTTGGGAGCAAGCTAAATTAATTTTATGAGATGGGTATTGAGATCCAAAATTCATAAGGCCACGGTTACGCAAACTGATTTGAATTATATCGGCAGCATCACCATTGATGAGGATTTGGTGGAAAGGGTAGATTTGATGCCCGGTGAAAAAGTATTGGTTGTCAGCAACACAACCGGTGTGCGTTTAGAGACCTATGTAATGGTGGGCAGGCGAGGCTCGGGAAAGGTTCGCATGAATGGCGCGGCTGCGCATTTGATAAATGAAGGCGAGGAGCTGATTATTATGGGTTTTGAGTTAACGGATAAATCGATTAAGTCAAAGAATATTCTAGTTGATAAGAATAATAAGTTTGTAAAATATTTATGACCGCAAATATCGCCGAGCTTTGGAATATTTGCATAAAGTTTTTATAACTAATTTCCAATTTCTATTTTCTCCCGCCGTTGGCGGTGGTAGGTTCTATTTTCTAGATTTTAATATGACTTTACGCGCGTTTATAATTTTCATGCTTGTCGCCACTTTGGTTTGCTGGTGCGCTTTTATAATCGTGGTCACCGGATTCAATCCGTTTGAAGGCGGAGCGCTTGCTTTGGCATTTTTTTATTTGAGCGCTTTTTTAAGCCTGACCGGCACTTTGACCATATTGGGCATTTTCGTGAGGATAGTTGCCTTAAAACGCGTTGAGTATATTTCAAGGAGAGTGACCACTTCTTTCAGACAGGCCCTGCTTGTGTCGTTCGTGCTGGTAGTCACGCTCTATCTGATGAGCCAAGACATGCTGGCTTGGTGGAATATCGCTTGTCTTGTTTTGGGATTGGGCCTGTTTGAGTTTTTCTTTATCTCGTTAAAACGGCTAAATTAAGCCAAAAAATTGGACTTGTCAAAACTGAATTTTTAGGTTATAATTTATATCCCTAGATTAAACTAGGGTTTTTATGTTTAAAAAACTCTTAGGACAATTTTCAAGAGATTTGGGCATTGATTTGGGCACCTCAAACACGCTTGTTTATGTTGAAGAAAAGGGCGTGGTTATAAATGAGCCGTCCATTGTCGCGATTAGTAATCGGAATAATCAGATTCTGGCCGTAGGGCGAGAGGCCAAGGAAATGCTTGGGAAAACTCCGCCCCATATTTCCGTGATCAAACCCCTGGAAAACGGGATTATATCGGATTTTGAAGTTACGGAAAAAATGCTTAAATATTTTGTTGACAAAATTCATCGGGACACTTTTACTTTTGTGCCTCGGCCGAGAATCGTTATCGGCGTGCCACTTGAGATTACCGAAGTGGAAAGAAAGGCGGTTGAAGACGCGGCCATATCGGCCGGCGCGCGCGAGGTTTATTTGGTGGAAAATCCCATGGCCGCGGCCATCGGCGCTCGGTTAAATGTGACCGATTCAACCGGCAACATGATTGTTGACGTGGGCGGTGGCACCACCGAAATTGCGGTCATTTCGTTGAGCGGCGTGGTTACTTGGAAATCTTTGCCCATCGCCGGCGAGGAATTTAATAAAAATATCGTTCAATACGCTCGGGATCATTTTAATCTGCTTTTGGGCGAAAAAGTCGCCGAGCAGATTAAAATAAAAATAGGTTCGGCGATTGAGCTTTCCGAACCCTTGGAGATTGAAATGCGCGGTCGGGATCTTTTGACCGGTCTGCCCAAGGAAATAATAGTTAATGACATGCAGGTCAGAGACGCGCTTAGTCGTTCGCTTGAAGTGATTGTTGAAAATGTCAAAGCAACGCTTGAGGTGACGCCGCCCGAATTGGTCGCGGATATTTACGAGCGCGGCTTGGTGCTGACCGGCGGCGGTTCGCTCTTGCGTGGCCTTGACGAGCTCATATCCAGGTTCGCCGAGGTGCCGGTGCGCGTGGCCGATGACCCGCTCATCTGCGTGGCCCGCGGCACGGGCGTGCTTCTGGCAAATCAGGCGCTACTTCACGATATCGCCTTGCCTTCAACCACCGAGGAAGCTAATATGGCCAAAAAATGATTTTTAAACGTTTTAAAAGAACAAAGCGAAACCTCATATTGATCGCAGGAATTATCCTGCTTATTATTTTATCTACTTTCGGTCTTTTCGGTTTTTTCAGAAATGCGGCCGTGTATGTGCTTCAGCCGGTGCAGGGCGTGTTTTTGGGAATGGCTAATCTGGCCGGCAACATCTATTCGCTTACCTTCAATAAAGAAACTTATATTTCCAAAAATGAGGAGATGCGTTCGCAGATGCAGAATTTGGCCATTGATTATGTCAAATTTGAGGCTCTACGGGAGGAAAAGGAAAAATTAATAAAAATGATAGGTTATGTTGAGTCCAGCGACCATGAGGTTGTTGCGGCCAAGGTTTTGACTCACGTCAGCACGCCCACCAAGAAATCCATACTGATCAATAAGGGTTCGTCCGACGGTATTGCTCCGGGCATGGTGGTGATCGAGGGCGAGGGCATGGTCCTTGGCCGGGCGCACGAGGTTGAAGATTATTTGACTTGGGTCAGGCTGATTACCGACCCGCGGAGTAAAATACCGGTCAAGGTTATGGGTGAAGACAAAATAACCGGCATCGCCAGCGGCACCTACAGCTCGCTTCTTAATATGGAGTTGATTCCGCAGCAAGAAAAAATTCATATAAATGATTTAGTGGTTACCTCCAATCTGGAAGAGGGCATACCCGAGAATTTGCTGGTCGGTGTGATAAATCAAATAGACGCGCCGAGTAACGACCCTTTTAAGAGCGCGCTGGTTGAACCGATCACGGATTTCAAGAACCTTAAATTTGTTTCGGTTATAATATTTCCCTAAGATGGTTAAATATACATTAATTATATTGGCGGCCATGCTTGTCGCGCTCGCCGAGATAAGCATGGTTTGGGCGATGCCTTATCCCTTGAATTTGTTTTTTTTACCGGTGCAGATTTTGGTGTTTTTGATAATCTTTGACGTGAAGCGCTATGCCTGGCTGTTTGTAATTATTGCCGGCTTAATTTTTGATATTTTTAGTTTTTCTCCGCTCGGCCTTAACGTGCTCGTGTTTGCCTGCCTTTTCATCATCGGCAGATTTTTATTTTATAATTATTTAACCAATCGGTCGTTGATGAGCGCCGCGCTTTTATGCTTATCCATGATTTTTTTGTATGAATTGTTTAATTATGTTAAAGATTTGTTTTTTTCCGGAGATATTATATCGTATTTTAGCGCCGAAGAAGTTAAGGCCTTTATTTTCTTAATGGTGATAAATTTTGCCGGAATTGTCATAATATATTTGGGGCTTAGAACCGGTATGCGTATATTCAAAAAGAGCCGAGGATTATATGAAAAAATATGAAATCTTAGAACATCGGGCCGATTTGAAAATAAAAGTATGGGCCAAAGATCGGCAAGAATTATTTTGTAACGCGCTTAAGGCGGCCTTTGAGGCGATTGAACCGAATATCGTAGGCGCGGGGACGCGCGTGAGAAAAATACGGGCGGCGTCGGAAGATGAAAATTCGCTGCTCATTGATTTTCTGAATGAGGCCATTTATTTAAGCGATGTTAATAATGAAACTTATATTGACGTGAAATTTGAAAGTTTCGCGCGACACGGTTTGGCGGCCGAGCTCGTTGCCCGACCGGTCAAGGGATTTAAACAGGAAATAAAGGCGGTGACGCATCATGGGTTTAAGATTGAGAAGACGGAGAAGGGATTGGAAGCAGATATTATTTTTGACATCTGATAAATTTATTTTTGGATTTAGTTCAAAATCAAAAGTCAAAAGTTAAAAGCAAAAGTTAAAAGTCCAAAATTATTCTCGATTTGAGGTTACCTCCCATGGAGGCAACTTTAAACCTTGGACTCTACTTTGTACTTTTGACTTTAGACTTTTAACTAACAAGCATGATTGATTTAAAAAATATTAAAAAGCTGACTGATTTTCTCTTTGAGATTCCTAAAGATTTTCGGGCGGACATGCGCGTTCCGGCGAGAGTTTACGCGACCGACAAGATGCTCGGCCAGATAGCCGATGACCGGTCGCTTGAGCAGTTGGTTAACGTGGCCGCGCTCCCGGGTATTTGCAAGTATTCATTGGCCATGCCCGACATGCATGAGGGATACGGATTTCCCATCGGTGGAGTGGCGGCCATGGACGCGGACACGGGCGTGGTTTCGCCGGGCGGGGTGGGTTATGACATTAATTGCGGGGTGCGTCTCTTGAGAAGCGCGTTGTTTTTTGAAGATATTAAAGATTTGCTCCGGTCCGTGGCTCATCAGATTAATCGCGACGTGCCCAGCGGGGTTGGCCGGGGCGGGGATTTGGAATTTGCTCCACAAGAGCTTGATTTAATTTTAAACAAGGGCGCGCGTCGCATGCTTGCGTTGGGGTATGCGACGAAGCGCGATTTGGAATATATTGAAGAAGGGGGCTGTTCAAGATGGGCGGACGCGGCCAAAGTGAGCGACCGTGCCAAGCGCCGGGGCCACGACCAAATTGGTACGCTCGGTTCGGGCAATCATTTTTTGGAAATACAAAAAGTTGAAGAAATATATGAGCCCAACATCGCGGCCAAGCTTGGTTTGAAAAAAGACCAGATTGTGGTGATGATCCACACCGGTTCGCGCGGCTTGGGGCATCAGGTTTGCGCCGATTATGTGAAAAAAATGATTCCAAAGTTGTCCGAGTGGGGCATTGAACTTAATGATAAAGAGCTTGCCGCGGCGCCGCTTAATTCGCCCGAAGGAAAGGATTATTTAAAAGCCATGGCCGCGGCCGCGAATTTCGCTTGGGCCAACCGGCAGATGATTACGCATCTAATCAGGGGAGCGTGGGACAGAATATTGGGCTCTGAAGGTCTGGACACCGGGCTTGAGCTTGTTTATGACGTGGCGCACAATATGGCCAAGATTGAAGAGCATGAAGTTGACGGAAAAAAAATCAAGCTTTGCGTTCACCGAAAGGGCGCCACGCGGGCCTTTGGTCCGGGACGCGCCGAACTTAACGCGCTTCATCAAGAAACGGGCCAGCCCGTGTTCATACCCGGCACGATGGGAACTTCGTCGTATTTATTAGTCGGCACGGATGAAGCAATGGCCGCGACTTTTGGCACGGTTTGCCACGGCGCCGGACGCCGCATGAGCCGCAAAGCGGCCAAAAGAAAAGCAACTGGCGCTGAAGTTAGAAAAAATTTAGAACAGATGGGCATTGTGGTGGAATGTGCTTCGTCGCACGGTTTGGCCGAGGAGGCGCCGGACGCATACAAGGATGTTGATGAGGTGGTTGAAGTGGTGGCGCATGCCGGCTTGGGGCAGAAAGTTATCAAATTAAAACCGCTGGCCGTGATTAAGGGAGGGTAAACAAATCTACGAAATTACGAATTTTCTACGAATATACGAATGTTTTTTCGAACACGCATACTAGCATTGAATATTCATCATGAATTCGTATATTCGTACCGTATTCGTAGTTTCGTAGATTGATTAATTTTTTATGATATTCAAAGACAGAGCCCACGCCGGCCGTGAGCTGGCAAAAAAACTCAAGGAGTTCAAAAATAAAAAAGACGTTGTGGTCGTCGCTTTGCCAAGAGGCGGCGTGGTTTTAGGTTATGAAGTGGCAAAAGCGCTTGACGCGCCGCTTGATATTGTGGTGCCAAGAAAAATCGGCTCGCCGGAAAATGATGAGTTTGCCATTGGCGCGATTACTGAAGATGGCGAATTTATCACCAATGATGAGACCGGCGATATACCCAAAGATTATTTAAAAAAAGAAATTACTAAACAGGTTGAAGAAGTTGAGCGAAGGCTTAAAATTTATCGGCAAGACTTAGGGCCGAGAATTTTTAAAAACAAGACGGTGATTTTAGTTGATGACGGCATGGCTACCGGCCTGACCATGAAAGCGGCGATCAAGATAGTGAAGTCCCAAGGGGCCAAGCAAATAATCATTGCCGTTCCGGTGTCGGCGCGCGATACCCTGGATCGCATTAAGCCAATGGTTGATAAAGCGGTTTGGCTTGAGGCGCCGTTATTTTTTGGCGCGGTGGGCGCGTTTTATGAAGAATTTTCGCAAACGCCAGACCAAGAAGTTATTGATTGCTTGCGAAAGGCGCGTGAACAAAAATAGATAATATATTTTTCATGTTTTTTGATTTATTGGCAAAATTTTTGAACCGGAAACCGAGAAGCGTTGACCTCAACGATCCTTTTGTGGTACAAGCCGGTATGCTAAAAGGCACGACCGTGCCCAAAGATATTGAAAAGTACACGTTGGACAAAGATACGGGAACTGAAGTAAAGATGGAGCAAGGCGAAGAAAAAAAATATTTGGGCGTAACCGTGTCAAATAAAAAGATGACGGTTTTTTTGGTGGTTATTATATCCTTGCTTGTCGGGCTCGGCGTGCGGGCGGCCTATCTTCAGATCGGCCGGGGCGCGTATTATTACGGTTTGGCCGAGAATAACCGCATGCGCGTTGAGGCCATCCCTTCGACCAGAGGAATTATTTACGACCGCGCCGGCAATCTTTTAGTCACCAATGTTTCAACTTTTTCTTTGGCAATGGTGCCGATTGACCTGCCTTACGGAGAAGAGGAGCGGGAAGAAGCGCTAAACCGGGTTGTTGAAAAATTTGTCCTGAACGGCGACGAGATTAAAACGTCGCTTGGGAACGTACCGTGGAATTACAACCAGGGTATTATCGTGAAGGATAATTTAACCTATGAGGAGGCGCTTAAAATTTATCTTTATTCCGGGGATTTTCCGTTTTTAAAAATATTCACGGATTCGCGAAGAGAATATCTTTTGGCCGATTTCGCGCCCAGCCTGTCCCACGTCCTCGGCTACATGGGCAAAATCAGCGATTCTGACCATGAAAGTCTTGAGGGGATGGATTATCTGAAAAACGACCGCATCGGCAAGACCGGTTTGGAATTGTCCCACGAAAGGGACTTGCGCGGCCGCTATGGTAATAAAAAAATTGAAGTTGACGCGCTCGGTTTTGAAAAAAATATAATCAGCCGGGAGGAGCAGGTTGACGGCAGCAATCTTTATCTGACCATAGACTTGGATCTTCAAAAAAGCGTTGAGGATATTCTACGGAGCCATTTACACGCTTTGGGAAAGAAAAAAGGCGCGGTGGCGATTTTGGACCCGACAAACGGCGAGGTGTTGAGTCTGGTCAGTTTGCCGGCTTATGATAATAATTTGTTCGCTCAGGGCATTTCTTTTGAAGACTATGGCATGCTTATCAATAACCCGGACCAGCCGCTTTATAACCGCGCGCTGTCCGGAGAATATCCTTCGGGCTCTACTTTTAAGTTGATTGTGGCGGCGGCCGCGCTTGAACAAAATATCATTAACCCGTATACTACAATAATAAGCACGGGCGGTCTGGCCATCGGCCAGTGGTTTTTTCCGGACTGGAAAGCCGGTGGACACGGGGCGACTGACATCTATAAGGCAATATCCGAATCGGTCAATACCTTTTTTTATTATATCGGCGGCGGGTACGAGGATTTTGAGGGTTTGGGCGTGGATAAGCTGACCGAATACGCGCGAAAATTCGGCTTGGGCGACCGGCTCGGCATTGACCTGACCGCCGAGGGAACGGGCTTTTTGCCCAGTCCGGAGTGGAAAAAAGAAACAAAAAAAGAGAGATGGTATATTGGCGACACTTATCATTACGCCATCGGCCAGGGTGATATTTTGGTCACGCCGCTTCAGGTGGCCGCCTATACTTCGGTGTTTGCCAGCCACGGCGTTTTATACCTGCCGCACGTGGTACATCAGGTTGAGGACGCGCTTACCAAAAATTTATCCACGGTTGAGGCCGCGGTAGTGAATGAACAAGTGGTCTCGCGAAAAAATATAGATATTGTGCGCACGGCCATGAGATTGGCCGTGACCCAGGGAAGCGCGCGCCGGCTTTCCAGCCTGCCGTTTTCCGTGGCCGGCAAGACGGGCACGGCCGAGTGGAGCAGTACGCGCGAGCCGCACGCCTGGTTTACCGGTTTCGCTCCGTACGAAAATCCCGAGGTCGTGGTGACGGTTTTGATTGAAGAAGGCGGCGAGGGAAGCGAAGTGGCCGTGCCTTTGGCCCAGGAAATATTTCAAAAATATTTTGATTTAAAAAATAATCAATCAACAATTATTAACTTGGATTAAATATGACAAAACCATTTTATATCTCCAAAGAAGCGCTGGAAAGACTTCAAAATGAGCTTAAGGCGTTCAAAACCACAAAAAGAAGGGAGGTTACCGACAAGATTGAAGCGGCTTTGGCTTTGGGCGATCTTTCGGAAAACGCCGAATATCATGACGCCAAAGACGAGCTGGCCATGCTTGAGGGCCGTATTTTGGAGATTGAAGACCAAATTAAAAACGCGGTGATTATCGATGAATCCAAAAAAGCTACGGACATGGTTGACGTGGGTTCGGAAATTGACGTGGAAACCGAAGGCCAAAAAATCACTTACAAAATCGTCGGTCCGAACGAGGCCGACCCGGCGCACGGGTTTATTTCCAATGAAACGCCTCTGGCTCAAGCGCTTTTAGGACATCGGCAAGGCGAGAGCGTGGAATTTAACGCGCCGAGCGGGAAGAAGATGTATCGGATTGTTTCTATAAAATAGACGGAAAAACATAAAAACAGAAAAACAGAAAAACCAAAGAATGATAAATTTTTAAATTTTGTCTTAACTCTAAATTTTAACCAGTTTATGCCAAAAGGTGAATTAAGAAAATTTGTTCCGGATTCGGCCAGATACACTGGCAGAGAATACCAGATGGATGTTTTTGGTCCCAATAATCAGCCGCCCGAGTTTTTTCAGGCCATAAAACAAATTTTGTCGAGTGAATCATTGAGAGTGGCCGAAGAAATATTAAAGGGTTCACATATACCGTCCGAAGCAGAGCGAGCCAGGAAACAATGCATGAAAGAGATTTGGAAAAACAGGCCAAAAATGATCGAGCTTATGAAAGAATATTCGCTCGCCGACCCGGTTAATCCGCGCCAGGATTTTTTACGCGAGTTGAGGCTTGAGGTTATTGATAAGCTGGGCTTAAAAACAGACGAGGGCATGGATCGGGTTAAGGCTTATTCTTCAGTGGATACGCCCTTGGACGCCATTGGCATGGATGGTTTTTTAACATATGAGACGGGCGGTAAAAAATCCAGAAAATCTTTGGTCACGCTTGACGCGACGCTTAATCCAAAAAAAGTCGAAAAGGCTGAACGCGGGGAAGTAAGCTTTGGCGCGGATATTGTCTTTGGACAGATTCCGGACCCGGATGAGGATGAGGAAGCTTATCTTAGCGCGGTAAGCAGAATTGCCGACAAGGCGGTAAAAATTATAAGAAAACAAATAGGGGCTTGACAATAATTTTAATATATAGTAATGTAAATCCTTCTTTGAAAGGAGGAAAAAATGAGCGAAAAAGGCAGATGTTCTGTTTGCGGAATACAGGGCGGGGGAGATAAGGATTTTCTATGCGAGGATTGTGCCGACCCGGAAAAAATATTTCTTGCCTGTACCCAATGCGGTTTGTTTAAAGAGCTGGATATTGAACAGCTCGGTGAACTGCAAGAGGCGTCAAATCTTAAGTTTCCCGTCAAAAAGGGAATTACGCTCAAGGTTTCTTCATGTTCTCGCTGTAATCCTGAAAATGCACGCGCTATTGAGCTCACCGCTTATGCTCTCAAAGGCCTGTAAATAGGCCTTATTTTTTTTAGAATAAAAATTTTGACTGAACATGGCAAGTAAGCACAAGAACACTAGAACACAAGAGCACGAGAACAATCAATTTGAAGGTTGATTTAAATAATTTTGTTTTTATGTTCTTGTGTTTTTATGTTCTTGTAAAAAAACCGTGGAATTGGGTTGAGCGTGTTAAGTCGGAGATGCTTGAAATTTGGCTAAACTTAGCTAAAGTGGCTTATTTTAGCCAAAAAATCCGTCAAACAGTTATATCAAGCTCTTGGAGCAGGCAAAGTAAGAAATTCTAGGAAGCTTAGCTCATTTAAGGCTGTGGAACGATACAAGAATTTGTAGCGAAACTCTGCCAGATAGTCTGGCAGTTTTTCTTTCCAGATATGATGATAGGTCCTCCTAATCCTCGTCCGAAGTAAAGCCCAGATACGCTCAATTGGACAGCTTTTCTCGAATTGGCCTAGCTCATGAATCTCGGCTTCGTGAGTAACACCGGTCCAAGATAGATCCTCATAAGCCTTGTGGCCGTCATGAATAATATGGCTCCAAGGACAAGCGGTGTCATAGAGAAATTTTTCAACATATCCTTGTTCTTCTTGAGGGATAATACGAAAGGCTAAATTAGTATAATCTTCCTCTACCGCGCCAAGGACAACCGCCTGATTATTGTTTCTCTTTTTACCAATGTAGCAAGCGTCAATAACTATTCGTCCTTTTAGGAATTGAGCGTGTTCTAGTGTATATTTATTCGCTTTTAAGCGAAAAATATCATAGTAGCGGCGTACGGTTGGATATGAAAGCCCGGTTGTATCTTGAGCAACCGCCAAAGGATAATTCTTTAAGAAACAACGCGTAAGAAGAGCAATTTTAGCCAATGGCAACCGAGATCCCTTAAGGCCGGCAAGTTGTTTTAGTGAGTATTTTTGCCGGCACCTGCCGCACCAATAACGGCCGTCTTTCAAAGTCTTGAATCTGCGCCGCACCTCACATGAGGGACAAATAGCGCGGCTATTTAAAAAGAGCGTTTTTCTTATGAGCGCGGCACACTTGGCGTCGCTCCAAGAAGCGTGTATGGTAAACATAGATGGAGTTAGGTTAATGAATAAGTGAGTTTTACCTCTTACTTTTCATTATACCTGCTCCATCTTCTTTATATCACTCCCGTCAAAAGGCCTTGACAAATGTTTAAGAGTATGCTATACTTGAAAGCTATTTAAAAATGAGAAATTGGGGAGAGAGACATGGATTTATATCCTATTTTATTGGGATATTAGGCCTAGGTAGAATTTGAATTCCCCTCAAAAGTTACCTAGGCCTTTTTATTAAGGTCAATTGAAAATATTGTTCTATATAATCAAACATAGTGTCTCTTGGTTTATCGTTTAGTATGTTCGGCAATTCGGCTGGATGTATTTTGCGAATACCAATGGATGCGAGGAGGATTTGTCATGTGTAAACCAGAAAAAGCAACGGTTGACCAGGTTTGCGAGGTCGCCGCCCAAATTAAGAGCGGACGTATTAATCGGTGGAACCTACAGGCCTTTATATTAGATCCGGATAGCGTGTTGCGGTCCCAGATCTACGAAGTCGTGGTTGACTACGACCAGCCGCTCGCCAAGATGATTGAAGCGTGCAAGCTTGACTGGGTGAACGAGGACATCACGGAGGAGCATTTCCCGATTCAGGGTAATGGCCACAAGAAAGTCAAGCTGGAGCTTTATCAGTTTGACAAGACAATCACCGGCGACCAGGCGCTCAAACGTCTGGATGAAGCCGGATACAGGCCAGCGACCATAGAGGAGCTCCTTGTCTTTGGCAAGAAATACCCTGACAAGCAGAGGCAGTTCCCCATTATAGCGCTGGCTTCTTCCTGGTGCAACCCTGGTGGCCACCTGTACGTGCCTTCTCTGTATGGGGACGCTGCCGGGCGCTACCTGAGCTTGAGCTGGCCTGGGCTCGACTTCGATCCGCATTATCGGTTTCTCGTTGTTGGCAAGTAGCGCTTGGGAACTTGGATCCTTGGTCCTTGGAAAGGGCCTTGGTTTCTTGGACGCTTGGTACGTCGTTCACCCCGCCCGAGGCGGTGGCTTGCCCCGCTATTAAAATCCCATCAATTTTCTTGAGCGTGTTTCGTCCTGAAGCGCGCTCCCATTCCCCAAGCTGATAATAATATTGTCGGCTTAGAGAACGGAACAACGGCTTAAGATATTTTAAAACTAATCGTAAACTAGGGAAGACGAAAATGGAAAATAGAAACTGGAAATTAATTTAACTTTCCGCAATTTCTAGTTTCCAATTTCCAATTTCTTCGCCACAGGCGCGGCAAGTATTTGAAAAAACATTCAAATATTTTCCAGGCCTTTTGGCCGATTTGCAATATAATATTTTCGTTCTTTATATTTTTTAACTTTTATTTTTGAGGTTTATCATGAAACGGGTGAAATGTTTAGTAACTCATGTCAGGCCGCATCTTGACGAGATAGCGGCAATCTGGCTTCTTCGGAAGTTTGGCAAGAAAAAGTATCCGGGCGTGGAGGACGCGGAAATCGTCTTTTGGACATTGGGCGGAGAAACGCCTGACGGACGTTCGGCTCAAGACTGGGAAAACGACGGTTGTCTTTTGATCGGCACGGGGCGCGGACGTTTTGACGAGCACCCTGGTTTCAACGGTCAGGGTGAGAGTTGCGACAGGGGCGAATGCGCGGCCACTTTGGTTGCCAAGGATCTGGGCGTGGATAAGCTTCCGGCTCTTAAGCAAATTCTTAAATATGTTAAGGATAGCGATCTTAATGGCCAGGTGCGATCATTTGATATGGCGGTGACCATTCAGGATCTTAACCGTCATTTTTCCGACGCGCCCGAGAAAGTGATTGATTGGGCCATCTCGGCACTGGAGGCCAAGTATGGGCTTCAGCGGGAGTTTCACGAAACAGCCAAACATGAATTTGAAAATAAAGCCGAGATCCACGATGTTAAATTCGGCGGTCAGATTCATAAGGTCGTGTTCATTGAATCGGACAACGAATCTTTTTCCCGGTACGCGCGTTCAAACTACGGCTGTCAGGCCTCGGTGGTCGTTCAAAAAAATTCTCGGGGCAATGTACAGATCCACACAAATCAGAGGAAAAATTTGACGATTACGGATATTGTGCAGATGCTTCGGTTGGAGGAACAGAAAATTAAGGGCAAGATGCTGATGACCGATTGGAATGAACTGGCACGCGGCGGCAAAGTTGAGGGCGCGGAAGAATGGTATTTTTCGGTAAATGCCGGCATGCTGCTTAACGGCGCTTTGAGCGCGCCCGATGTTCCACCGACCAATATTCCATTTCAGAGAATTAAGGAGATTGTTCTAATGGGCATCAACCCCGAAGACTTTCCGGAATTTTGTATAACAAGCCCTAGATGCTTTGGTCCGAGATGCCGTTTGTATCAGTCGGGCCTGCACCGCTGTCGCAAGAAGCGCTGGAAAGCCAAGGAAGCCAGCAGGGCTCAGTAAATCTTAAACAGGGTCTTGAGCGCACCTAGACTTAAGTCAAAAGCGCTCCCATTCCCCAAGCCGGGGATATAGAATTGCCGGCTTAGGGATTGGAATAACGGCTGGGTGATGTTTAAAATCAATCGTAACCTGGGGAAAATGAAATTGGAAATTGCCACCGCCTTCGGCGGGATCACGCTGAAAGCGAGAGAAACTGGAAATTAATTTAACTTTCCGCAATTTCTAGTTTCCAATTTCCAATTTCCGTATATTAAGAAATTCCGCTAAAGTTGCGGGATTTTTTGATGTGTGGATTTGACGAAATGCTAAAAATTGATTAAAATATAGGTAAATTTACCTTATTTTTTATATAAAATTCATATGATTAAAGAGGAAAAAGACCGCTTGGAAAAGCTAGAAAAGTTGGCCAAACAGGGGATAAATTCTTATCCGGCCAAGGTTGAGAGAACGCACACAATTAGCCAGGTTTTGGATGGTTTTGATAAGCTTTTGAAGCAAAAGGCGGAAATCAGCGTGTGCGCCCGGGTGATGACCAAAAGGGGGCATGGCGGCCTTATTTTCGCGCATGTTGAGGATGGCACCTCGCGCATGCAGATTGTTTTTAAAAAAGATGAGATTGGCGCGGACTTGCATAAAATTTTTAACGATTTGGTTGACGCGGCCGATTTTTTAGAAGTGCGCGGCACTGCCTTTGTCACGCAAAAAGGAGAAAAGTCAATTTTGGCCAAGGATTTTAAAATTATTTGCAAAGCTCTTTTGCCTTTGCCTGAAAAGTGGCACGGCTTGGCTGATATTGAAACACGCTATCGCCAGAGATATTTGGATTTAATTGCTAATCCGGAGGTAAAACAAATATTTAAAAAAAGAAGCCAAGTAATCAGCGCCTTTCGTCAGATTATGGATGAGAACGGATTTATGGAAGTTGAAACGCCAATGCTTCAATCAATTCCGGGCGGAGCCACGGCGCGTCCTTTTGTCACGCACCACAACGCCTTGGATACTGATTTATATCTTCGAATAGCACCCGAGCTTTATTTAAAAAGATTGATTGTCGGCGGGTATGAAAAGGTTTATGAAATTGGCAGACAATTTAGAAACGAGGGCATTGACTGGCAGCATAATCCGGAATTTACCAGCCTTGAATTTTATTGGGCGTACCAGGATTACGAAGCGTTGATGGATTTTACCGAGCGGATTATCCCGGACGTGGTGAAAGAAGTCAATGGTTCGCATCGGGTTGTTTATCGTGACGTTGAGATTGATTTTTCTTCGCCCTGGAAAAGAAAGAAATTCAAAGACGCGATTTTGGAAAATGCGAAGCTGGATATTGACAAGTTGAGCGATAAAGAATTGATTGCCGGAATGAAAAAATTAAAAATTGATTCCGACTATAAAGCCGACCGGGGCAAGCTTTTAGATGATTTGTATAAAGATACGGTGCGTGCCAAAATCGTTCAGCCGACAATTATTTATGATTATCCGATTGAGATGGAGCCGTTGGCAAAAAAATGCGAGGATAATCCAAAGTACACGCAGAGATTTCAGCCAATCGTTTGCGGCATGGAGCTTGTCAAAGCATACACAGAGCTGAACGACCCGCAGGATCAGCTTGAGAGATTTCAAGAACAGCAAAAGCTGCGCGAGCGCGGCGACGAAGAAGCGCAAATGATTGACATGGATTTTATTGCCGCCTTGAAGCACGGTATGCCGCCGACCGCGGGCTGGGGATTGGGGATTGATAGATTTGTGGCAATTTTGTGCAATCAGCCGAACTTGAAAGATGTTATACTTTTTCCCACGCTGAAACCGGAAAAATAGCAAAATCCAAAATCCAAATATCTAAATCCTAAACAATATCAAATGTTCAAAATCCAAAATTCAAAACAAGATATCTCAAACGGTCAATTAAATTGTTTTGAATTTGGGTCATTTGAATTTTGAATTTGTTTTGGATTTGGTGCTTAGGGTTTTGGATTTATTTTTCATTTTTATGAAAAAAGTGATGGTCTTCGGCACATTTGATGCCTTACACCCTGGTCATGAGAGTTTTTTCAAACAAGCCAAACAACATGGCGATTTTTTGATTGCGGTGGTGGCGCGCGACAAGACGGTGAGCAAAATCAAGGGTCGGTTGCCTGATTTTTCCGAAGTTGAGAGAAAAAAAATGGTTGGTCAGAACAAATATGTTGATTTGGCCGTGCTGGGTAAATATCGGAATAAACACGAAATTATTGGTGAACATCAGCCCGAAGTGATTTGCCTGGGTTATGACCAAACGCATTTTATTGACAATATTGAGTCGGAAATTAAAAAGATTGGGCTAGAAACAAGAGTGGTTCGATTAAAACCGTACCAAGCGCATATTTATAAATCTTCTTTATTGCGTTTAAAAAAATAAAAATGTCATTACGCGTCGGGCCGTCTCCTCATGTGTCTTTGCGAGGAAGCGAGCCCCGAGCTTGTCGAGGGGTGAGCGACGAAGCAATCCCAAAACCACAAGGCAAAACCGTCTATGGCCACATCCAATCTCCTTAAAAGCAAAAACCTGACAATAGTGGTGGGACTTAAGTGAGGACTCTGAGGCAGATGACGGCTAAGCCCACGTGGGCTCGGGATTGCCGCGTCACTCGTCCCGACTGCGGTCAGGACTCGTTCCTCGCAACGACAGTAGAATTGTA
This sequence comes from Patescibacteria group bacterium, assembly GCA_018824325.1. GTDB lineage: Bacteria > Patescibacteriota > Patescibacteriia > JAHJFT01 > JAHJFT01 > JAHJFT01. Next base: position 9,580 of record JAHJFT010000002.1, on the reverse strand, counting down.
AAAATATTTCTTATCCATAACTCTTAATTCGTTCATATGCTAGACATTAAATTCATCAGAGAGAATCCGGACAAAATAAAAAAGGCCGCGCAAAGCCGCAGTTATGAAGTTGATATTGAGAAACTTTTACAGTCGGACAAGCAAAGGCGCGATTTGATTTTAAAAATTGACCAGGCCAAGGCAGAACAAAATAAAGTAAGCAAACAAATTAAAGAATTGCCCAATTCGGAAAAGGAATCCGTCATGCGGCGGATGAAAGAACTGAAGCAGAATTTAAAGTCTTGGGAAGAAGAGTTGAAGCGGATTAGCCAGTCTCTCAACGCGATTCTGCGCGACATTCCCAATGTCCCGTTGGACCAAGTGCCGGTGGGTAAGGATGGGTCAGAAAATAAAGTTTTGCGCACCGTGGGCTCGCCCACGAAATTTGATTTTAAACCCAAAGACCACGTTGCCTTGGGTCAGTCTTTGGACATTATTGACGTGGAGCGCGCGGGTAAGGTTTCGGGTTCGCGCTTCGCTTATTTGAAAAATGAAGCCGTGCTTTTACAGTTCGCGCTTGTACATTGGGCAATGGATATTTTATTAAAGCAAGGTTTTTCTCCAATGCTGCCGCCGGTCATGGTCAAGGGTGATACAATGGACGCCATGGGATTTCTTCAGCACGGGGGCGCGGATGAGACTTATCATTTTGAAAAAGACGACTTGTATCTTGTGGGCACGTCCGAACAATCGGGTTTGCCTTATCATAGGGGCGAGATTTTAGCGGAACAGGATTTGCCGTGGCGTTATGTTTGTTATTCAACTTGTTTTCGCCGAGAAGCCGGAAGTTATGGCAAAGACGTGCGCGGTATTTTGCGCGTGCATCAATTTGATAAATTGGAAATGATTTCCATTGCTACATCTGAAAAATCGCGCGCCGAACATGAATTTTTGCTGTCGCTTGAAGAAAAAATGCTGCAGGATTTAAAATTGCCCTATCGCGCGGTCCAGCTTTGCACCGGGGATTTGAATGATTCTTCGGCCACGACCATTGATTTGGAAACATGGATTCCCACGCAAAACCAATATCGGGAAACGCACTCGGCGTCAAATTGTACTGATTTTCAGGCAAGGAGATTGAATATGCGCTATAAAACAAAATCAGGCAATGAATTCTGCCACACCTTGAACGCCACGGCCTTTGCCATGGGCCGGACATTGATTGCCATTTTGGAGAATTACCAGCAAAAAGACGGTAGCGTGGAAATTCCCAAGGTATTGCGCAAGTACGCGGGGATTAAAAAGATCGTTCCCAAGGGGCGATGATTTGAATTTCGAATTTTGAATTTCGACTTAATTCATAATTCTTAATTATGAATTTAAAATTGAATCAAAATTCGAAATTCAAACTTTAAAATTCATTACTATGCAAAAAACTTGGGTTGAGATAAGTAAGAAAAGTTTAATACATAACCTGAAAACCTTTAGGCAAATTATTGGCCCAAAGGTTAATTTGATGTCCGTGGTAAAATCCAACGCCTACGGCCATGGCATGGTTGAGGTTGCCGAGGTTGCTGAAAAGCATGTTGATTGGTTTGGCGTGGATAATGTTGATGAGGCTTTGGCATTAAAAAAATCAGGCATTGAGAAACCAATTTTGATTTTGGGCTATACCATTAATTCGCGCTTGGCAGATGTGGTGGAAAATGAATTTCGCCAAACGGTTTATAATGAAGAGACCTTAAATGAATTGGGTAAGCTTTCTGAAAAATTTAATAAAAAAGTTTATTTGCATTTTAAGGCCGAGACCGGCACTTCAAGGCAGGGGATTGGCCTGGACCAGCTTTTGGAACGGCTTGAGATTTTAAAGAAATATCCAGATTTGATTTTTGAAGGGCTTTCCACGCATTACGCCAATATTGAAGACACCACGGACCACACTTTTGCCATGGAACAGCTGGAGCGATTTAATAAATTTATTGAGATGCTCAAGGAGCAGGGGATTGAGGTGCCAATAAAACACACGGCTTGTTCAGCCGCGGCCATTCTTTTTCCGCAAACTTTTTTTGACATGGTGCGCGTGGGAATTTCTCAATATGGCATGTGGTCATCCAAGGAGACCTATGTGTCGGCCAACGGGTTGAAAAGAAAAATTGAATTAAAGCCGATAATTTGCTGGAAAACGATAATTGCCCAGGTCAAGGAGCTTGAGCCGGGCACGGCGGTCAGTTATGGCTTGACCGAAAAAGTTTCGCACCGGACCAGAGCGGCGATTATTCCGGTGGGATATTGGGATGGGTATGACCGAAGGCTTTCCAGCGTGGGCAATGTACTGGTAAACGGAGTGAGATGCAAGATATTGGGCCGGATATGCATGAACATGAGCATGGTTGACGTGACCGACGCCGGCGAGGTCAAGTCCGAAGACGAGGTTGTGCTTTTGGGCGCGCAAGGAGGCGAATGCATAACGGCCGAGGAGTTGGCCCAGAAAATTGGTACGATTAACTATGAGGCGGTGACGCGGATAAATCCGGTGATAAAAAGAATTATCGTTTAGCATTTTTTTATGGCAAAAATAAGAGTAGCGGTCATTCTTGGCGGAACCTCAAGTGAACGTGAGGTTTCTTTAAATACCGGAGAAAATGTTATTAAAAATTTGGCTAAGCATAAATACGATGTTTCAAAGTACGATCCTAAAGATGATTTAAATAGACTGTTGTCTGACGCACAAGATAAAAAGTTTGACATTGCTTTCATTGCTTTGCATGGCCGGGGTGGCGAAGACGGCACCATTCAGGGTTTATTGGAACTAGCCAAGGTGCCATATATAGGGTCAGGCGTTATGTCATCGGCAATTGCCATGAATAAATTGATGAGTAAAGTTTTGTTTCGGGCCGTTAGAATTCCTTCTCCTAAACACATAGCGATTTGCCGGGCCGAGTTTCAAAAAGAAAAATTAAAGCTTTTGCAAAATATTGAAAAGAAACTCGGTTTTCCCTGCGTAATAAAGCCAAATTCATCCGGTTCAAGCGTGGCTGTTTCAATTTGTAAAGATGGGGCTGGCCTAGAGAAAGATATAGTCAACGCTTTTTTGGAGGATGAGCTGGTTTTAGTTGAAAAATATATAAGAGGACAAGAAATTACTGTGCCGATTTTGGGACAAGAGGCTTTGCCGGTGATTGAAATATGTCCCAAACGAGATTTTTTTGACCTTAAGGCAAAATATGATTCAGAATTATGTGATGAGATTGTGCCGGCCAGACTTTCCTCAAAAATTACGGCCCGGGCCCAATGCCTGGGGCTTAAAGCGCATAGGGTCATGTGGTGTAAGGATTACTCTCGAGTAGACATGATCGTTTCTCAAGACGGCAATATCTTTGTTCTTGAGGTCAACAGCCTGCCGGGTTTTACAAAAGAGAGTCTTTTTCCAAAATCTGCAAAATCAGCCGGCATTGAGTTCACTGATTTATTAGATAAGTTGGTACAACTTGGTTTGAAAATATGAGAAAAGATTATAAAGCGGCTTTTCGATTCAGAAAACACAAATTAAGAGACCATCGGCGGCGCGTCGGGATTTACAAAAACCCGTTGTTTCAGTCAAAAAAGGACAAGATCGCGGCGTTAAAAAAAATCCGAAAAAAGATAATTTTCTTCGGAATTTTATTTTTAGTTTTGGTCGCGGTTTATTTTTTACTGATTGGTCCTTATTTTTACATTTCCGAGGTTAAGGTTGACGGCTTGACCACGATTAAGTCGGATGATTTTAAAACCGTGGTTGATGATTTTTTAAAGACGCGGCGGTTATTGGTTTTTCCAAATCAGAATATTTTGATTGCCAACATGTCCAAGCTGGAGCGTGAAATAGGGGAGCGGTACGTGGTTGACGGTCTTAAGATAAAGCGCAAACTGCCTAACAAATTGGAAATCAGCGTTGAGGAAAGATCGGCCAAGGCGGTAATAAGTATGGGCTCGGAATATTTTTTCGTGGATTCGCAGGGGATTATTTTACGACGCTTGAGTCTTGATGAGATTTATCCGGGACTGTCTTTTGGTCCCTTTGCCGAGGAGCCGGCGGCCGGGGAAGTAAATTTTCAAGTTTCACTCATATATATTGAATCCGGCGAACGTCTTGATATTGGTGAGAATTTTCTAACCAATGAACAATTCAACGATATTATCGGCGCGCAGGAGATTCTGACCAGGTACACTTCATACCAGGTGAAATTTTACAAAATCAAGGATTTGGCAAGTACTTGGTTTAAATTGGTGGCTGATGAAGGCTGGGAAATACATATTTCTTTGGAAAAAAATATTCAAACCCAGATTGTAAAATTCAACACCTTTGTCAAAGAGCAAGGTTTAAATCCGGCGGATTATGATTATTTCAATGTGAGGTTTGAGGACCATGTCTATTATAAATAGCTTCTTACTAGCTTATTAGTTTGTTAGCTTCTTAGGGACGTTGAAACCAGCGAAATTTTGTTGGTTTTTCGTTTATTCAACAATCTCGCAATCCGTCACCAGCACGGTGCCCAGCTTTTCGCCGCTGATTTTGCCTTTTACGACAATGTTTTGATTTTTTCAATATCCATGAGTAAAACCTCAAATTTACAGGGTTTTATTGCGACATTAGCGGAAATAATGTCATATGCGTCAATATAAGGCGTTTCTGCGGCAATTTCTTGCTCAGAGCCGTTGTCAGGCGCGCTGATGGCTTGATCCGAGGTTGGAAGTTTAAGCTTAAGGAGGGTCGTATAACATACATTGTGCGACGCAAGATAAGCATAAAAAAATAGCCCCCTATTCAAGCTGTCTTTGCGAGGAAGCGAGACCTGACCGCGGTCGGGACGAGTGACGAAGTCCTTAAGGGATCCCTTAAGGACAATCCCGAGCCCACATGGGCTAGACATTATTTGGCAAATTTTAAAATTGCGTCCAGAGCTTGGGGTAATTCAGTTATGCCTTCTTTGCCGCTAAAATGTTTCATGCCCTCTAAGACAGTCAATTCGGCGTTGAGCTTCTGTTTAAAGGTCTCCCCCTGCTCCAGGGGTACATAAGGGTCATTGTCTGAATGTATGGCCGAGAATTTATTAGTATGGGTTTTAATTTTTTCAAATTCCACGGGCGCATCAAGGAAACTTTTTATTTCATCATAACCGATTGGTTCGGAAAAGCCGGCAACAAGGACCACTCCCCCGATCTTGGCGCCGGACGCGAGTTTTTCAAGATAACGAAGAATAGTGATGCAACCCAGGCTGTGTCCGACAAAAAAAGTATTTTCATCGGGTTAGGGCGTGGTGCTTCGCAGGTGCGACAGCCATTCGGAAAAAACCGGTTCGTCCGTGTTGGGCATTTTTAAAATATTGACTTCAAATCCCCTGTCTTGCAATTCTGTTTTCAGCCAGGGATACCAGCCGTCTTGAGGACGGCCTTCCCAGCAATGCACCAGATAAACTTTTTTCATAAAATTAAAATTTTTAAAAATCAATCAAATAATTAAGAGGATTTACCGGAATGCCGCCGGAGCGCAATTCGAAATGCAGGTGCGGACCGGTGGAAAGGCCGCAGCCCGGCGTTCCGGGCATGCCGCCGGAAAGGCCGATTACCTGTCCCCTTTCAACGAACTGGTCGGCGTGGACGTTTATTTGCGACAAGTGTGCGTAAATGGTTGACAGGCCGCCGGCGTGGGCGATCATCACGTAATTGCCGTAAAGATTTCCCTGTTTTGCCCAAACAACATATCCCGGGGCCGCGGCTTTGACCGGCGTGCCCTGATAGGCGCGTAGATCAATGCCCGGATGTTCAAAAAGATGGCGAAACGGATAGGTGGGGTCGTGAAAATACGCGGTAATGCCCCGGCTCGGGTCAAGGGGCCATGAAAGCACTTGGTCTCCCCCGCCGTTGTCTTCAAAAGCCTGGTCCATTGCCTCAATTTTCTTTCTAATGCTTTCTTCAAGATGGGCGATTTGATTATCAATATATTGCTGTTCTTCTCTTAATTCGGCTACAAATTGTTGATAGATGCTCTCCGACGACTCGGTCTCTTTTATAAAGATGTCTTTGAGCGCCAATTCTTCGGTTAAGTCGGCTTGTTCCTGCTCCAACTGCAGTCGGGTTTGTTCCAGTTGCTCTTTTTTGGTTTCACGCTTGGATTTCTTGTCTTCCAGGTTTGTTTTAAGGCTTTGCACGTTGGTAAGCAGCCCTTGCAGGTCGCTTTGAATATCCTCAACATATTTGAGTTGGTCAAAAAATTCGGAAAAGGAATCGTTGGCCAACAGCACTTCAAGATAGGTTCTCTGGTCAAGTTTATTTATTCGGCGGATGACTTTAGCTAAAGTGCTTTTTTGTAAATCAATTTCTTGCTCTTTTATGTCAATTTGTTTTTCCAGCAAGGATATTTCCAGATTCAACGCGTCGCTTTCCATGCGCACCACAGTGATGTCCAGTTCGGCTTTGGCAATTCGGTTTTCAATGACCTCGGTCTGCTCTTCCAGGGTTTGAATCTGCGCCTGCTTGGCGCTTATTTTTGATTTATAAGCGTTGATTTGACTGTTAATAAGGTCAATGGCGGATTTTTTTTCGTCCACCTCCTGATTTAGAACCTCTATTTCATCCGTGTCAGAAGCCAAGGCCTGAGGAGAAATGCAAGATGTAAAAATTGTGCTGATGATGATCAGGCAAAGAAAGAGATAGATATTTTTATTTATTTTGTACATAAATGCGAAAATCCTAAATCCTAAGCACCAAATCCAAAACAAATTCAAAATCCAAATGCTCCAAATTCAAAACGAATTGATTGATCCTGTAAAATATACCTCTTTTGAATTTTGGATTTTGAGCATTTGATATTGTTTTGGATTTAGGGTTTAGTGCTTTGGATTTTTTTAGCCGATTATGTCCAAAGCCTGTTTCAATCGTCTTAAGGTTTCGTCTTTTCCTAGAATCTCGGCAATATCAAACGGCGGCGGCGATTTTTCTTGACCGGATAGAGCCACGCGCATGGGCCAAAGGATTTTGCCGTTTTCCAAGCCGTTGTCATTTATCCATTTCTTGATTTCCTGTTCCAGATTTTGTGAAATAAATGAGTCCTCGTTCCACTCTTCAAGGTAATCAATCAGTTGTTGCAGATTGGCGCGTGTTTCAGCCGGGTCAGTGTCTTTCCATCGCAAAAGCCCTTTGTCATATTTTAGCATTTTTTTGAAGAAAAACCCAGCTTGATCGGGCAATTCGGACAATTTTTTCATTCGTTCGCTGAATAGCATGATGATTTTGCCGATTCGCACTGGCTCCTGGTCGGCTTCATATTGGGTGATCAATTGAGCCTTGACCAAGTATGGGACGCAAAGTTGGGTTAGTTCGGTTAAGTCCTTTTGCCTGATATAGTGATTGTTGAGCCAATCAAGTTTTTCGCGATTGAAAACGGCGCCGGATTTATTTATGTCTTGGATTTTAAAATATTTTTTGATTTCCAACAGATCATATATTTCAGTATCGGCTTTTGGATTCCATCCCAAGGTGGCGATAAAATTGATAATTGCTTCGGGAAGATAGCCATCTTCGCGATAATCTTTTACCGTGACATCGCCGGAACGTTTTGACAGTTTACTGCGATCCGGATTCAGGAGCAGGGAGAGGTGCGCGTATTGCGGCGGCTCCCAGCCAAGGGCGTTATACAGGATGACATGTTTTGGGGTTGAAGAAAGCCACTCCTCTCCTCGAATAACATAGTTTACGTCCATAAGATGATCGTCAACCACATTGGCCAGATGATATGTGGGAAAACCGTCCGACTTGATGAGTACTTGATCGTCAATTTCTGAATTTTTAAACGCAACTTTATCGCGGATATTATCATTAAATTCAGTAGTCCCCTGTTCCGGCACCTTGAGCCGGATGACATGCGATAGATTATTGCTTAATTTCTCTTCAACTTCAGCGGATGAAAGATTGCGGCAATGGCCGTCATATTTTGGCGGCTGTTTTTTAGTTTGCTGTTGTTCGCGCATCAGGCGCAAGCGTTCTTCCGAACAAAAGCAATGATAAGCCATGTTTTTTTCAAGCAGTTCTTGGGCGTATTTTTGGTATATTTCCAGTCTTTGCGATTGGCGGTATGGTTTGCAGTTTCCGCGTTCTTTTATTTGATTTTCGTCGTCCAAATACAATCCCTGGTCCGGAATAATGCCGGCCCACCTCAGGCTTTGCAGAATGTCTATTTCCGATTCGGGCACATGTCTTTCTTGGTCCGTGTCTTCAAGCCGGAGAATAAAAACGCCGCGATTTTGTTTGGCCAATATCCAATTATAAAGCGCGGTGCGCAGTCCGCCAATGTGAAGAAAGCCGGTTGGACTTGGCGCGAAGCGAACGACAATTTTTTTGCGTCCGAACATAAGTTTGTTTTTAATTACTAGTATTGAAAACGTGATTAACGCTTTATAAATTCTTGCGGCTCTCCACGGTTCTTGAATCAGCCGCCAAAGCCACTCAAGGCCCAGCTTTCTTAAAAATTTAGGCGCTCGTTTAATTTTTCCGGAAATAAAATCAAATGTTCCGCCAATACCCATGGCCAGCTTAACACTGGGAAGGCGGTTGCGGAAATCCCACATAAAATATTCTTGATGCGGATGGCCGCGGCCGATTAAGAGAATGTCCGGACAAGATTGATTGATTTTTTGAATTAGATTTTTGTCAAAATCCCACGCGCCTTTGATTTTAGCAAGCTTTCCTCCGTTCTCGGCGCCAACGATTTTTATTCCGGACAATTTTTTTTCGATGACTTGAGCGGCCGCTTTGGCCACGCCGGGTTTGCCGCCCAAAAGAAATACGGATTTATTTTGTTTTTGCGCGAGTTCAAGCACATCCCAGGCCATATCCGCTCCCGGAATGCGGTTAATCTTTGGCAGGCCCAGAATCTTTGACCACAGTACCATGCCAAAAGTATCAGGCAGGGTCATGTCGGCATTATTGTGAATGGACTTAAATATTGCGTCTTTTTGCGCGTCAACAATCATTTCCGAGTTGGGCGTGGTAATATAATGAAAACTTTGGCTGTTGAGCCAGTCTTTTATTTTTTGCAAAATTTCCTCCTTGGACAGATTGCTGATATTCACATCTAAAAATTTAATCATTTTCCCAGATTAAAACTTTTTATAATTTCATATTCTGCGCCGTCGGGCAGAAGATTGCTTTGCATAAGCTCAAAACTACTTACTTCCCACGCAAGCCGGGGCAGCTCGGGAAGATTTAAGTCCATGGGCCCAGTGTTGTTTTTATTTCGCGCGACCGTGATATGGGTTTGCCAGGCGCGTTTATCAATATCCAGCCTGATTTTTTCAAGTTTCTGGCCCAGCCGTTTTTGCAGATTAATCAGAATGTCTGCGTCCATGAGTTTAAAAAATATTACTCTTGGATTTCGCAGATTGGGAAACGCTCCCCATTCCCCTGCTTTCACGGTGTGGGCATTAAATTCGGCGCCAATATTTTGAATGGCTTGGATTATTTTTTCAACCCCGGATTGGTCTTGCTCGCCCAGAAAATGCAAAGTCAGGTGCATGGATTTGGATTTTACCCATCTTAGAGACGGCATCTGATTGCTGGCTTTGAT